>BPTO01000016.1 GCA_023705985.1 Candidatus Heimdallarchaeota archaeon
ACTTTAGGTATGTCAATGTCACAGTTCTTGCAGGAGTAGGGACAACATACAAATTAACCTATAGTAAGCTTAACTATGTAGACATGCGAGTATCTACCGCTTTGTGTGCATCTGTAGGAACATTAGCTAGTTCAGTAACAGGAGAACACGATTTACAAGCACTACTAGGAACAGTAGATGGGCGAATTGTAGCTTTTAAATATGATGAAACTGTTGATGAATTCATTCTTTCATGGGATTCGTGGGTAGATGATAGATTTACTCTTGGGACAAACATTTGGGATCTAGAGCAAGTGAAAACTTTAGGGACTATGCCCATGATTTATGGTTGGACATTTTTAGATACAACAGAATATGCTTTAAAACCTAGCAATCAACCCAAAAGTCAAATAGGTGATATCGATATCTTCGATTACGATATCGGTTATGTTGATTCAGACCCTTATGCTAATGGAGATTTCGTAGTTAGCACAGTTACTGGAGATGTTTATTTCTTTAACAACATGTTTGTATATGATGTTGGTAATACTGGTCTTTACTTCAGCCAAATCAACAGTTACGGCAATTACAATGGTTTCAATCTAACTGTCTCATTAATTGAGGTTTCAAATGCATCTAGCGGTCCTGAACTCTTTATAGGCACTTATGATCCTTCGATTTCGAATGTTTATGATGACTGGTATGATGATACTGACACTGAATCACCTGCTAATCTGCATATATGGTCACAGTCTGGAG
The DNA here is from genome assembly GCA_023705985.1 of Candidatus Heimdallarchaeota archaeon. Taxonomy (GTDB): domain Archaea; phylum Asgardarchaeota; class Heimdallarchaeia; order Heimdallarchaeales; family Heimdallarchaeaceae; genus 18H4-34. Next base: position 739 of record BPTO01000016.1, read on the forward strand.
GTACTTATTTAGGTCCTGAAACTTTGTACAGTTTCGAAAGTACTGGACAATTAGAAGAACTTCTGAAGAATGCACAATCCATACCTTCAGCTGATGGAATAGACATGGATGGAGATGGAGATATGGACGTAGTAGTATGTATAGATGCATTATACTTGCTGTGGAATATAGGTGATCGCGAGAATCCTGAATATATCCTTGATGCAGATTATTTTGCAGATGTAAATGCTGTACAAGGTAGAAGAAAATTCATGAAGCCAAAATTTGTTGAGTTTGATCATGATGGTGATTATGACCTCACTTTAGGTTACTCAAATCGTGTAGGAGCAACGTATTTTGATAATTATGGAACAGCTACTAATCCAAAATGGGAAGAAAAGAAGGAATTGCTCAATAATTTAGACTATGAAGCAACAATTAATGTTTATAATTTAACTAGACCTCTTTTCGTCTCATATCTGGACTTTAGTATAATGAATACACTTCTGTTTGGAGAAGATTTTATGGATAAATACATATATTTCTTCATGTTTGATGTGTTTACAAACGATATTCATTACTTCCTTATTGATTATGAAACACAAACCTCTTACATGGTCGCGACTTACCCTCTTATTTCACGTGTAGAAATAAATTCATTCAGATCAGAAGAAATAGAATATTATGAAGAAACATATACTTCTCGTAATTTCGGTTTTAGAGCAATAGAAAGCTGGTCAACAGCATTAGAACTACTAGAGTGGACTATGACTGTTGAAACTGCAGATTTGGATGAAGATGGTTCAGGAGAAATTATTGTAGGAGACTATGATAATAATATCTACATCTTTGAACATATGCTCAATAATACTTACAAACGGGCGTTTCGCTCTCCAGATGTTGTTCAATATTATGCAACAGATGAAACGCCATACGCTTGGGATCAATTCGGAGGTTATACAGGTGAATTTAATCAAACAATCTGGAATCATGTCTCTCATATTCTTGTTGATGTTGACCTTGATGGTGATGGCTACTTAGAACTAGTAGCATTGGCAGGTACAGTATTTTATATCTTTGAAGTTGTATATGACGAATTCAGTGGTAAAATTATTGATGATACCTATCAACTAGTTCACCGTTTTGATTGTTTAAGAAGTGATGAAGGACCTTATATGATTGAAGCAGGATTAATTGATCCTGTAGGATTAACTTGGGCTAAAGATCTCGATCACGATGGCTACCGCGAGATACTTGTGGCTTTTGAATCACAATTATTCGTTTATGAACCTTACAATGATGAGTTTTACGAAGTTTTTGGACAAGTTAATACACCAACGGGACATTACAACTTAGCAGGTAACAGTAGAGCATATCCTGATATGACAATCGCAGGTATCTTAGTTGCTGATACAAACCAAAATGGTTGGGAAGAAATAATCGTATATGGAGAAATAGATGATGCAACCGTACCTTATGATATGGGTTATATTGCAATTATAGAAACTAATATTCACGGGTATCAGATAATCTGGCAAGCTCCTACGGAAGTCGTTGCTAGTAACAAAATCTATACTGTAGAAATTGCAGATCAAGACTATGACGGTCAACTAGAGGTTATCATAGGTGGAGAGAAAGGCATATCAATTTGGGAATATCATGGAGATGCTGATGGGGATTTATATGAACAGATTAATGTCATAACAGGGTCCATGAATTACCCAATAATGCAATCGAATTCTCTTTTCGGAGAGAACAGTTTTTACGGAATTGATAATCAAATTAGGCAACGTTCTCATGATGTCATTCAATTTGTTTACGGTACCACTAATCATTCATATATAGCAGTATGGACAGAATGGTATAGCATAGGGAGTATATATGTTATTTACCAGGCTATGAGTAATGATGGACAAAACTGGTTATATAAAACGATGCTTCCAATAGCTTCTATTGATGATCAATTATTCCCATCATTAACACAAACTACAAATGGTGATCTTTATCTTATATGGACTGCTTACCTGGCTATGGGTTCTTCTGGTATGATCTATGGGATTCCATGTCTTAAATCAACAAATTTTGGTGATACATGGGTATCAGAAGGAACACTAAATATGACAGAAATATTAGGACCTAATCCTTATCGTTCGCCTACAGTTTTTGCACATGATAACGATGGAATTGGTTACTCATTCATCTATAAAAACAGTACTCATTCTATTCCTTATTATGGTTGGCATTTCAGTAATGGTACGGACATTGTTGCTAGACCAATTGAAGGTCTTAAAGAATTCAATGTCAATGGAATTGATATAGTTGGACATCCTAATAACAGTCCTTCACAAGGTTTCACTTTTGCAGGAGCAATGAGTGCTAATCGTCCAGGAGAAAACAAAGACGATTACGATATTTGGTTCTTTGAAGCAGATATCAGTTTCAATTTGACTATTGAGGCAAGGAAATTAGTAGAAAGTCCTGCAGTTGAACATACACCTAGCATTGCTTATATACTTACAGGGACGAATCCACTGCTAATAAGTTATGATGCAGCAGGATATAAACAGGCTATGCCAACAGCTTATGGTTTAGTTTCATCTGATTATCTTGAATGGTCAGAGCCAGATATTCTAAATGTATACCCTGATTATCTTGCTAGAAATCCAATATCTGAGGCAATGTATTTCAAAAATCAACTGTCATGGAATCTCAATAGTCATGGCTTTAGAGCTCCTAAAGTTACAGCAACATATGATGGAAAATTTGTCGTATTAACAAAATTAGATATTAAAGGATCAGTTCCTTTAGGAGCAAGATATTGGGAAGATTTCCTTTTCCAAGAATATAGTCTAACAATAACCGATTTCACTGCTTTTGGTAAAGCTACCGATATAGCCGTAGGCGACACTGATGGGGATGGTTTGAATGAAATTTTAGCTGCAGACGGACCATATGCTAGACTATTTGAGATTTTTGAAACGACTATAATGAATACTAGATATCAATCCAAGTGGAAGAGCCAAGAATACGAGAACCCAGTATCAGATGTGTCGATATATGATACTAATGGTAATGGTTTCCCTGAAATGATCTTTAGTGTCCAAGGAGAAGATGTCTATGTCTTTGAGGTTCTGGATCTTTCTAAACCTATTGTTGATTTAGAAGTTCCCAAACAAATCTTTACAGCTATTGAATCCAACACTGCTGTTTATCTGACAAACACTCCAATAGATCTTAATGATGATGGTATCACTGATTATGTTTGTGGAATGGATGATAATATGCTTCATGGAATTCTTGGAAATAATGGTACCGTTTTATGGAGTACAGATCTTGGAGCTACTACTAGATTTACGTTTGAAGGACTCTATGAGTATAATAGTCAGCTAATTGTTATTTACGATAATAACGATATCTCATGGATTAACAAAAGAACTGGTAGTCTCATTGATATTTTTACAACAGGAGATAGCTATGTTGGCGGTGCTACAATCTATGATGTAAACGGAGATGGAACAGAGGATATAATAAGCAAAGATTCTTCTTCCAACGAAATCCGTATATACAGTGGAGTTGATGGAGACATTTTTGAATCTGGTGCTATTGTTGAAGCTTCTGTTGAAGTATATGGAATGGATATTGCTTTTAATAATTCTATACCACTCATAATCGCGTCGCTATCCAACGATACAATAGTAGCTCTTGATATTAACTTAAATGTTCTATGGACATTTGCACTGGATACTGATTCATCTTCACAAGTATATGCCAAAGATTTAGACGCAAATAACTATTCTGAAATATTCATTCCTTCATCTGAAAGTGTTTTGCTACAAATCAATGGTTCTCGTCTCTGGAACATTAGTACTGCATTTACACCAACTCAAGTAGTTTTCTATGATATAAATGAAGATGGGATACTTGATATTATAACAACAGGAGGAGAATCATTCACAGGTTCTGCTTACGATGGTGAAACAGGATCAATTCTGTGGACAAGAGGACTCTGGGAATATATCGGCTTGGAGGTTGCACTAGGCACCGTAGGAGATGATCCTGTATTGTACTATTCATATTATGACATAAATGAAGAAGTAGGTGTAGTATGTGTTAATATAGATGGATCATTAAGATGGGTTATTGAAACAGGTGTTTTTCCAGTTGGGTATACAGTTGGGGTAGTTGCTACTGAGATCAATGGACAAAACGGAGTGATTTTCGGTACTTATGAAGATAAAGTGATTGGAGTAACCTCAACAGAGTTTACGCCTGTAGGACAACCATATGCAAAGATGGCACCTGCAGAATTTCCAAGCAATATGGAATATGAGAGAATGTTTTCTGGAATAGGGGAAATAAATCCAGATACAGTTGTTGTAGCTAACTTTAATGGTTTAGATTATCCAACTCTATTCTACATAGAAAATAACACTCATGCAGTCTGGCGCGATATTCAGACAGGAGAAATATACAGTAAAGAAACGATAAAAGACATAGGAAACATAGTAAAATGTGTCGCTGCTGATCCTGAAGGAAAAGGTTACCCAACATCAGTATACTTCTATACAGATTTGTTCTACCTAGGAGTAATACATGTTACTACAATGGTAGTAGAGACGAATGGAGTATTAGTAGGTAAAACTAATTCTATTCATGAGCTTCTAGCTTATAGTCTAAGTGGTGTAGATGGAGACAATCTAATTATTACAACAATATCAACCACAAACGTGAATTACGTCCGTGTCTATAAACCAAATGCTGGAGACCAAGCATGGTTCGACAGTATTGGTGAAGATGTAGGAAAGCAGCTGTTAGCAGGCAACTTAAAGGCTACAGAAAATATTCTTGTTGTAGTTTCTGATTCTACCATAATCTTCTACTTGAAAGATGGAGCTGTTGAGAATTCTCTAGATAGTAATTACTTTGGAAGAGTTGCAATAGGATATACTAAAAAGAGTGATACTTATAAAACAGTCTTTATACATGAAGGGTTCGATATACAGAATTTTGATGTAGAAATCGGTACACATACAAGTTGGGAAGCTAATTTAGAATCTGATGCAGAAATTTTTGATATGGTTATAGGTGAAATGCAAGGAGATGAATACTATGAAGTCTATGTTACGCAATCAGGTATAGGTATAATGGCTTTTGACGTAAATGCTAATTTATTGTGGTATCATATTCATAGTTCATTCTTATCAACCAAACTAATCCTTTACAGAGATCCAAACTATGGAGAAGCGGTTTTATTAGCCACGGATTACCACAGAGTGTTTATGTACGATTCCGAAGCTGATATTATGAAGGAAGCAACTGTTGATTTATTCGATCAGATATTGTTTATTGGAACTTCATGTAATGAAACTCTAACAGATGAAGGTATTTTCGTCTTCTTAGCAGGCAATACGTTCTATGGTCACAATCTTGAATCTGTACATGGTGCCCTAGCTGAATCGTTAGATGAATCAACAATAGATTGGGTATCTCTCCGAAGAATTGGTGTACCTGCATTAGTGATGCTTTCAATAACAATTGCGGCAATGGTACTCATTTCAAGAAAGAGCAAAGTAAGAGTATAATCTTCTCTTTCTACCTATTTTTCTTTTTTATTAGCTTAAACTACAACGAACCATTGAATATCATTTTCAATTATTTGAATATTCAAGACTTTTCTTGAAAGTTCTATCTCAATGTATGTTTAAGACTTTCATAATCTTTATCAATTTCAAAAAACATTTTATCCAGAAATATATGAAAACAATTAAACAACTAGTTTTCGATATTACGCAAAGCCGTAGAATAAAAAACTATGCTGAAAGACTGAAAATCGAACCTGCTTCAGTTCTTCCTCAAATTCAATCAGTAATGGAAATTATATATCAAGCTTGGTTCAAAAATTATGGCAAAAACAGAGAAATATGTTTTAATGATTACTTTATATCAATGATGAAATATGCGGAATATTCTCATAGATTAACTCAAAGGCATGAGGAGATAAAGAAGGTTTCTAATCATGTTGAAATACTAAGACTAGCAATCGTCGAATATGATATTGATTATAACGATATTATAACAATAGAAAATATATCTAAATCTCATCAGGAGGGAAATGAATGAAAATAAAAACAACTATGTTTAAAATAAAATTCAAAAATAAAATTCCTTGTGACGATGAGTTTAAACTGGGGAGTGATCTAGCTTATTATCTCCCTTACTTCGCAGAATTAACAGAGGAAGTTATGAATTGGGACTTGAATGATATAAAGGAACATACAAGGCAAAGTAAAGAAGAATTTGATCCTTTAAGTAGGGACTATTCTAATTTATTCAAAGAATATGCACAAATCAAGCTTAGAGCTAATGAGCTTTATTATAGGAACCGAGTAGTAGCACTGACTATGGGACTTTTAAGGCAAAAATTAATGCAATTGAAGAGTTCAAATGCAGTTTTACCTCTAGACTATGATAAAGCGATAGAGAAAGTTGAATATTTCATTTATCGTTATATCACAAAGAAACAAGATGATAGGCTCGTAGAACAGGTAGTTTTTGATGAACGATAACCTTGATTTTTGCACATTTTTTATGTAGGAATTTAGCAGAATAGACTGAGATATTTTTGAAGGTCATGTCATGTCATGTCATGTCATGTAATGTAATGTAGATATTACACATCTTTTAGTTAAGGTCACCACCTTCTTAACAAGGTAACTAAAATGAAACGATGTATTATTTATGCACGAACCTCTACTGCTGATCAAGAATCAGGTTTGGAAACCCAAATCGATGATGTAACGTCAAATATATATCAAGCAGGAGAAAGGGAGATTGTTAAAATCATAAAAGATGAAAATTGCCCAGGAGACAGTGATCTTGAATATCGAGAGGGTTTTCAGGAAATTCTTATTATGGCTTCAGAAGGACAATTTGATGAAATATGGAGTCAATCTAGAGATAGATTATCTCGAGATGTAGACATTCTTGGATATATTCGAGTTATATTAAAGAAAAAAGATATTTCAATAGTTTGTTTAGATGATGAAGATAATAAAACCATAACTCGTATTAAAGATCTTTTTGGAGAGATGGAGTTAGAGAAGTATAGGGAAAAAAGATACAAGGGAATGATGAGACGCATAAACGAGAAAAAGGTTATGTCCAGACCTCCTTTCGGCTATGCGGTGGGAGATGGTGGTTCACTATTGGTTGACGAAAGTAAAAGAGGGATAATTAGACGTCTTTTTAGCGAATTTGATAACCCTTTTGCTTCACTGAAAACCCTCAGTATCAAATATAATATTCCTGTTTCAACTCTAAGGAACATTCGTTCAAATGAAGTCTACAGAACAGGAGCTGTTCGATGGGCTGGAAAGATAGCATATTACATCGAGCCAATTGTCCCAGAAAATACAGATCAGATGTTGAATGTAAAAGATTAGTTCTGTTGTACATTTTCACTCTTTTTCTTTATTCATCAGCTTATGGATTTAATCTTTTTTAACCTGTAATTTAACATTAGGAATGCTGGTACTATATCCAAATTCTGTTAAGTATCCAGTTATCAAACTTCCAGGAATCATCTCAAAATATGGATTAAGTATATCTAAATTATCTGGTACTTCGTGTTTCCAGATCTCCTTTAGTGGATAATCTATAGTATTGAACATTGAGGTTTGTTGGAGTAGTTTTAGTGTTGAACTAACTACAACAACTGGGATGTTAAATTTTCTAGCTAACAGAGCAAGTGCGTATGATCCCACTTTATTGACAATATTGCCATTAGGGAACAAAGTATCGGCACCAATCAGTATGCAATCTGGTTTGAATTTCTTGATTGCAACCGTCATCGCTGCATCGATAAGGTAATGTACCTTATACCCACTCTTACTTGTCTCTAGAGCTAGCTTTTCTCCTTCTTTGGTTGGTCGAGATTCAAAAATAACCAACTCAGGTAAGTTGTTGTACCCATTTCTGAGTAATTCTCTCAAACCTTCTCGGATTGTGCTAGATCTGGAAAAGGTCATAATCATTTTCACTTTTTGTAAGTACAAAACTAGTTCTCTAGTAAGATTTTCAGATTCTTGATCTATTCTAGATAAAACTTTATCAGCTAATTCTCTTATTGGCACTCCTTTTTGATAGAAATCAACAAAATAGATCCAAATATTTCTTAAAGGAGCCATTTCAGACTTCAATGAAGAAACTAGCTTAAAGAGTTCAAACAAGTCATTTATATTTTTATAATGTTCTGCATTCTCCTCTAATTCCTCTTTTACTAATAATATAGCTTTTCTGAGAATCTCTGCAGCACCACTAATATTATCTCTTTTAAGCTCAGCGATTCTTGTTCTGAATTTTGGGGAACTCACGATTTAAATTGATGGATTTACCCTTATAAAGTTGTTTTTCAAAACTTGAAAATAATATCTTAAAATAAAACCATTATCTATACAATAGAAAAAATCTAAAAAGACATTCTCTATTCTCATTCTAATGGGTAGTATTTGGTTTACTTTTTCAATATTATCTGGATTGTTATCCTTTGCATCTTATAATATAGGCTTTGCTTTGGAGAAAAAAGCAGTAAAAAACCTTTCAGAGGATATTAAATCTAAAACTTTACTCATGTACAGAACATTAATCACTAACCGTTTATGGTTAACTGGGTTGTTTCTTACTATAGTCAGCATATTCTTGTATTTTATTGCATTGCTTTGGGCACCTTTAAGCGCAATTGCTCCTCTTTCAGGATTTGGTCTCATAGTTCTGGTAATATACGCCCATTTAGACCTTAAGGAATCACTTAAGAAATTGGAAATTATAGCAATATTTCTGATAGTAATTGGTATTAGTGTATCTTCATATCTTATAAGTAAAGATACTACTGGTGTTAATTGGGATGAATGGAAAGTGCTGATTATTTCCATTCCTAGTCTAATTGTTTTGGTTTCAAGTATTTTTGTAAGTTTGGTTTTTGCAATAAATACATTTCTAAAAAAGAAATATTATGTGTCACTTTCTTTTGCACTCTTTGCAGGAGTAGCCTCAGGATTACAATCAGTATTTATCAAAGGAGTTTCTATCTGGTTCTCTGAAGATGATTGGAAATTGAACGGTGGTAATATTACATTGCACTTCTTTCTTATTCTTCTGACAGCTTTAATATCAACAGGAGTCTTACAAATAGCTTTTAAAAAAGGAAAAGTATCAAACATTATGGCACTTTATAATGGTGTTATGACAATTCTCCCAATCACTTTCGGTGGATTGGTTTTGAAGGAGTGGCAACATTTGGATGGTGTAGGACAGTTTTTTCTGCTTTTTGCAATCTTCTTAACAATTATAGGCATTATAATATTAAGTTTCAAACATCATCAATATCATTCTGATAATAATCGGTAAATCCTTTTTTCTACTTCTTCCATAACCCTTTCTTCATCATGTGATTCAAATTTTCTGTTTTCAGTAATCACTTTTCCATTAACTATTACATTCTCAACATCATTACCTTTCATTGAATACGCAAAATGACTGATAATTGAATTATCAGAACTAATAGGTGTCAAATGAGGTTTCTTCAAGTTTATTGTTATAATATCAGCTAAAGTATTCTTTTCAAGAGTACCTATACCTGGCCAATGGAGCGCTTCCATCCCTCCAAGAGTAGCCATCTTGAATATCTGCGATGCTTTGATTACTGTAGAATCCTGAAGATGTCCTTTGTAATATAATCCCAAATATCTTATAGTATCAAAAAGATCCAAAGTGTTATTGCTAGCTGGACCATCAGTACCCAGACCTAGAATACACTTCTTATCGATCATTTCTTTAACTCTTGGCATTTTATTTCCAAGTTTTGAATTCGATACGGGATTTAGAGCTATTCCTACCTTATTATGAGAGAGTAAGTCAATGTCTTTTTCTGTTAAGTGGATGCAATGAGCAGCTAAAAGATGATTATTTAGTATACCAATTTCTTGGAAATATTTTACAATTGTTTTAACATCTGGAAAATTTTCTCCATGTTTTATGTTAAAAGCGCGACATTGTTCCAACTCGTCTTTAGCTTCAGCCAAATGAGTATGCATAAGGACAAGCGGTTTATCAGAGTTTTTCTCATTATATTCTTTTATTTTCAAGAAGGATTGTCTATAATCCAAAGATGTAGCAGTGTAGGGTGCATGAGGAGTTATATTGACTCGAATTAGTGAATCAGCTGTATCATGATGCTCTTCAACTAATTTAAATGAATCAGAAAGATTTACTTTTTCAGTGAGTACAGGTGCTCCTATCATCCCTCTCAAACCCATATCTGCCATGGCAAGAGCTTCTTGTTCTGGATACCAATACATAGAAGAAGTGGTTGTAACGCCAGATAGGAGCGATTCTATAGCTCCAAGTTTTGCACCATAATACACATCAGTATCTGATAATTTTTCTTCAAGGGACCAAATATGATCTTTCAACCAAACTTCTAAAGGTAAATCGTCAGCAACTCCTCTAAATAATGTCATGGAAAGATGAGTATGACAATTAACCAATCCTGGAAGAAGTAATTGATTATCATCACCGATAACATCATGTCCAGAAATATACTGTTTGATTTTTTTAAAAGAATCGATATCTATTATTTGATTATCTTCAACTATAATTAAAGGGTCTTTTGTAAAAATTAGTTTCCCAGTTTGATCATAGTAAATTGCTAGTCTACCTCGGATAGCTAAATCCATAAGAAAAAGAAAAAGTAATGATTTAAGAGTTTAATCCTCTGGAACATCGTCAAATTCCATTATTCTAGGTTTACCATATGGGAAGTATTTTTCCACCAGCTCTGTTATCTCCTCTTGTCCCATTTGTGGTTCGAAATCATCCATTACATTACACAGAGCTTGACGTACTTGTACTGTTGGAAATTCACAATTCACAAAACCTACAAAATCACCTTTTTTTTCTAGCATAAGAGAGTAATTTTCTAAATCTATTTCTCTAGGAAATACATCTTTTCCAATAAGGTGTCCTGCGAAGTTAGCAATAGCTGTAGCAACACCTGAAATCAAATGTTCATCAACATCATACTCTGCAATAAATAACCCTGCGTAAACACTCAATCCATTTGCGTTAAAAACGTGCACTGATAAAACTCTAGATGATCCATACATTGTTCTTTTACCCCCCCAGATCATCCCTATTCCTACCATTGAAGTTCCTATAGCTACAGTTACAAGCTCTAAGTGTAAAATTGCTGGTACTTGCGCAACTGCATAAATCGCGTAAAAAATACCACTAAGGAAGAAAGCAATAAATGCACCAATTATCATGAAGTTGATTACCTTTTTTTGTTGTTCCTCAACAAATTTCCTTTGACGCCCAAAGTAGTAAACCATTATTGTACCGGCGAATAGAACCAATCCCGCATCAAATATTACCCAAACAATATGCGCTTCAGTGACTATGAAATCTAAATGTGAATTATAAATGACATTATAAACATCTTTTGCAAAGGTCATAGCTATTGTTCCACCGAAGAGCGTGAAAGCGAAAGCTACAGATTTAGAGTTTAAGGTTCTTCTTGCGCTCAAAACCCTAGCGAAAAGCACAGCAGCAATCATGGCAATCATACTACACACAGTTGCTATTCGAGAGAAAATGAGAGCGATACTTTCGTTACCTGGTTTACTAATCACTATTTGTACCAAATTAGAAGCTATCCATCCAATAAGTCCAAATAGAAGAATAAGAAAATAATAAACAGCGGAAGAAGCAAGTTCAAATTGCTTGATGATTACAATTACTACTACACTGATAATAACAGCAAGAGAAACAATACAGTAAACTAATGACAGAATATTCATCTTATAATATATTTTCTAAACATAATTTAAACTTAATGCAGAAGTTAGAAAAAATTGGTTTTTAATTTTAATATCTAGATAATTTAAATCCTCTTTTGTACAAAACATTGTTATTACTCTTTGTAATATTTTTGCGGTCGATAGGGGTAAATAAAGATCTCTTGATCGCAGTTAGGGCATTTGTACTCTTTTGTGATATTAGTGTAAGTTATAGTAAATTGATCTCTTCTGTAAATAAGTTCGGAGCATTTTGAACAATATGTGCTTTGTAGAGGATGTCCAGGTATATTGCCAATATAGACATACTCTAGACCTAGCTTCTTGGCTAATGAATGCACTTTCTGCAAAGTATATGTAGGTGTTTTTGGAATAGAGTATAGATATGCAGGTGAATATCCAGTAAAATGAACAGGTATAGAAGGTGAAAGTTCATTCTTTATTCTTTTAATAAATTCTTCAATTTGCTCAACTTCGTCATTCAGTGTTGGTATGACTAGATAAACAAGTTCAATGTGAACTTCTTTTTCAGAAGCATATTTGATATTTTCCCAGATGTAATCGCTATTTATTTGCAAGTGTTGATCCATAACGTCTTTTGAACCTTTAAAACTAACAGTCATAGAGTTTAATCCTGAATCTATAAGCATAGTTAAAGCATCTTTAGTCATATATCCATTAGTAACATATTGTTTGAAATAACTGGAATCTAGCTGCTGCATAACATCAATAGAAAATTCTAAAGATAAGGTGGGCTCATTGAAAGAGAAAGATATTCCTTCTATTATAGAGTTAGTTTTCATGCACTCAATGACCTTTTCAGGATCTAAAATACTTGAAAATGCGTAGTTCTCCGGTGGTGGTCTTTTTGAAATATCGAAGTTCTGGCACCAATCACAAGGAAAATTACACCCCCAAGAACCTATAGTAAAAGCCATTTGACCAGGGAAAAAGTGGTAAGCTGGTTTCTTCTCTACTGGGTTTACAGAGTAACTTGATACATCTCCATATGATAAAGTGTAAAGTTTACCATCTATATTCTTCCTTGTTTTACAAAAACCCTCTTGATTTTTCCTAAGAACACATTGTCTTCTACAAGTATTACATTGAACATCATCATTATCTAAGCACTCGTAGAGATAAGCTTCTTTTATCCGAGGATCATCTGAAATCAAGTGTTTCAAGTGATTAAATCAGAGACTTTTCTTTTATACTTTTTGCAAAGAATTTGAAACAATAAGCGAAATCAAAAGAATAAGGTTTTTCGATAACTTGATCATTTGTCTTCATTTATTTGGTAACTGCAACTTGGTAAAGAGCAATTTCTGTACCTAAATCATAGGAAAAAAGGACTAATACAGCTATAATTGCTCCTATTATCGTTTTGTTAGAAAAAAATATTTTCTTTTTCATTTCATTCTTCTCCTTGTCTTTTTCTCTGACCAAAAAGCAGTAAATCTAGGAATGATGAAAAAGAAGAGTGGTGTTGTCAAGATTAGTGCTAAAATACATCCTCCGATAAATAATCCTGGTTCTCCCCCCCAAGCCATATAAAAAGCCCCCACAAATATCATAAGAATTGCGATAGGAATTAATAGAACTAACAAATATGTCTTTTTCATTCTCATAAAATCACACTTAATTAATCTCTTTTTCTAATATATATTTTGCTCAAAATGAATGAATCTTACATAGATATGTCATAATTTTATTTTGCTATTTTTCTATCTTTTTCTCATTTTTATAATTTTAAATAGATAAAATTATAACGACACATATTAATTCACAAGAGAGTAGAATGGATGAATATATGAAGAAAAATCTCAAACGATGGAATGAAACAACTCAAATGCACGCGAAGTCCAAAGAATATGATCTTGAAGGTTTCATAGAAGGTAGAAACAGTCTCTCTCCAATAGAGCTTAAAGCAATGGGTGATGTTTCAGGAAAAACTCTTCTCCATTTACAATGCCAATTCGGGATGGATACCTTATCTTGGGCTAGATTGGGAGCTAAAGTGACTGGAATAGATTTTTCAGATGTAGCAATAGATTTAGCAAATTCTATCAATGAAAAATTAAAATTACCTGCTAAATTTATCTGTACAAACATATATGATCTTCCTGAAGTTCTAGATGAACAATTTGATGTCGTTTTCACTTCTTATGGTGTTCTAACTTGGCTACCAGACATCAAAAAATGGGCAGAAATTGTTTCCAAGTATCTCAAACCAGGTGGAATGTTCCTTATTGTAGAATTTCATCCTTTTACAGGAGTATTTGATGATGAACATCCATCAGAGTTAGTTTACAAATATCCTTATTTTCATACAAAAGATCCAATGCATTTCAAATCTGAGTATACTTATACTGACTCAGAGACATTAATAGAAAATGTAGATATGTATGAATGGCAACATAGTTTTTCAGATATCATAAATTCTTTAATAAACGCTGGTCTTACAATTCTACAAGTGGAAGAATATCCTTTTACTTGCTTTAATCAATTCCCTTTTGTGAAGAAATGCGAGGATGGATTCTGGCGAATAGAGGATGATAAATATGAGATTCCACTAATGTTTTCAATAAAAGCTGCTAAAAAGTAAAGTGTTACTTTCATTAATATCTTACTAGATTTAAATGAGATAAAGTTTTAAGTGTAGTTTTTTGTTTTATATTGGTCTTATGCAATGTCGTATATCCTAATGAGAATATTTGAATCCTCCCCTAATAGATATGATAAGGGAATAGATATTCTCACATTAGGTAAAATGAGTGGAGTCTACAATAGAGTTATTGAACATATCAAAAAGGATTATCAAGTCCTTGATATAGGGTGTGGAACTGGAAGATTAGCATTACAAGCAGCTCTAAAAGGTGCAAAGGTTAAAGGTATAGACATCAATTCTCAGATGTTAGATATAGCTAGAAAGCGTTGTAAAGAATTAGATTTATTAGAAAAAGTCGATTTTGTTGAAATGGGAGTTGCAGAGTTAAATTCAGAATCGGATAATAGTTTTGATATTGTGATGAGCACGTTATGTTTTTCAGAATTAAGTGATTTTGAGATCGATTACGCACTAATAGAAATCAGTAGGATTCTAAAACAAGATGGACTTCTAGTGATTGCTGATGAAAATAAATCCAATAAAACTATCAAGAGAATTATAAATTTCTCTGTAAAATTACCTTTGATTATTATTACTTATTTAATATCACAAACAACAACTAAGGCTGTAAAACAGCTTGAAAAAAGAGTAGAAGAGAAAGGTTTGAAATTGATATCAATTAAAAAAACATTCTTGGAGAATTTTATTGAAATAATAGCTCAAAAGGAAGGAAGCACTAATGAGTAGAAAATATATCAGTTGGGTAAGTTACGTCATAATTAATGTTCTAGAAACTTTTATTCGGTTCTTTCCATTTCCAACAAAAGTTGGAATAAAACAAATAGGGAAACCAAATGAAGACTCACTTGTTTTTCTAACAGTTAATTATCATCTAACAGTTTTTAGAGTAAAAAGAGCCTTGAGGGGAGTTGATTGCTACTTACTTGTAGCAAATAGTAAAGGTGTAAATGTTTGGTGCGCAGCAGCTGGAGGCCTTTTTACGGATCATGATGTTATTTCAATAATTAAAACTAGTGGAATTGAAAAGAGAGTTAAGCACAAAAAAGTGATACTTCCACAATTAGCAGCTGTTGGAGTAGAACCAAAAATTATCAGTGAAAAAACTGGTTGGAAAGTAATCTGGGGTCCTGTTTACGCAACTGATATTCCAAAATTTCTCGAAAAGAATTTTAAAAAAGATTTATCTATGAAAACAGTAAATTTCAACATATTACAAAGAGTTGAGATGGCTGTAGCTTGGGCTTTTCCTATATCTTTGGTTATGGCAATTCCGTTTTTCATTTTTTGGTTAAAAGAAACACCCTATTTATTTGCTGAAGTATGGGTTATGGCTTTGATTATATTTATTACATTTCCGATCTATGGTGATTGGTTATCAAATTATAAGAAAGGACGAGTTTCGAAGAACATTAGTAAAAAGTTAATCTTAATCTGTATTTTCTGGATGATTGGAATACTACCATTTGTTATAACTCTCACTCTTTCAGAAAATAGGGATTGGACTCTGTATGTTAAATGGATTGTAGTTGTTCTAATCACCGTATTAGTTCTAGTTCTTGATTTGATGGGAAGCACTCCTGTTTTCAAAAGTGATACTCATGAGGATAGGTTGTTGAGAGTAGTACTCGATAAGGAAAAATGCAAAGGAACCAATATTTGTGCAGACGTTTGTCCAAGAAACTGTTACGAACTTGATAGAGAAAGAAAAGTAATGACAATGCCACATCCTGAGCGCTGTGTTCAATGTGGAGCATGTATTGTTCAATGTCCATATGATGCGATTTACTTTGAAAACACAAAAAAAGAAATAATAACTCCTGATATAGTAAGAAAATATAAGCTTAATCTAATGGGAAAGCGTGAATATTGCTGTTTACCCTGTGCAATAAGTGATAATATAATCAATAGTAAGCATGAAAAAGATACATAAGTGTTTTAATATTTGTAACCTCATGTCAGATTATATTATCAAAAATTATCAAGAGGAGTTTATAGAAGAACAAGTAGCTGTGGGAACAGAGGTTCTAAAAGATTGGAAATTTTTCAGTCAAACATCAGCTGAAAGATTGAAAGAAACATATTCAGCAGAGGATTTTGATCCAGAAACTAGGATTTACTGCTTCAAAGATGAAAAGATGGTAGGTTTCCTTACTGCTGCTGTAAGAGAAGTTGATGGACAAAAACTTGGTTTCTTAAGATTTCCATACGTACTTCCAGATCATGAAAAAGTTGCAGATTTGCTTTTTGAGAAAATTGAACAGGTCTTCAAGAAAAAAGGGATAAGCAAACTTCAAGGAGTAGCAGGAGAAATATGGGGAAGTACTGTTGAGCAATCTAAGAAATGGGGCTTTAAAGAAATGGGAAATAGTTTTTCTGTTTATACTTTGGATGTAAGTTCAGCATCAGTTGAAGCTGAAATTAAAGAAGATATTGTCGAGTTTGATTATGAAAGAGATGTAGAACAGATGATTGAAATTTTCATAAAAGAGTATGGACAATCAAGAGAAGCAGCTGAGCTAAATTTTAAAACAATAAAGGAATATGAAGGACCATTTCTGACACACTATGTTGTTCGTGAGGATGATACAATTGTTGCAAGAGCTTTTGCTCATGTAGCTGACACAGATGATCCAACAACTGCGAATCAAGGAAACATGTATATTACCGACGAATCTTATCGCCAATCATTACAAGCCAAACTCATTAATAGCTGCAAAGAAGCTAAAATTAAAACCCTACAAACATATTTCAACCCACAGACTCAACATCTTATTGAGGCATCCAAAAAATTAGGTTTCAAATGCTCTGTAGAAACAAAACTCTTTGAAAAAGAAATATAAGTAATTCTTTTTCATTTTACTCCTTTTTTGCATATGTGAGAATAAATTCTTTTAGTACTTTACTACTGGAACTCTCCTCTAGAATTGTTTTACCCACAGTTTTCAGACTATTTTTCTGTAATTGGAAAGTGTTAAAAGAGAAAGGAATAAGATCATTGTAATTATATGAAGGAACGGTAATTGAAGAGTTATAGATGCTGTTTGTGTAAACAGTGTTGTTAGCAACATAAAATGTTTCGTTGTTCCATAAAGAATCCCCAGTATTAGGATTTGCTTCAAATCTAGGGAAGTTAGAACTGGAGATATCAATGCCTATCTTGTGATCCTCATTAAACAAGTAGGCTGTGCTTTCTAGAGGGATTGAGAGAGTATAAACTGAACCAGGAGTAAGAATATCCCATTCTGATAGACTATTTCGGTTTCTAACCCTTAAGATTGTATCTGTAATGAGCATTGATGTTCCATCTGGGTAAACATCTGTTAGTTTTACAGTAAAATCTGTATCAGTGCAATTTGAGCTAATGAAAAGTTGCACTTCTATTTTTCCTAGAACTATTAAAGGATTTTTAAGAACAGGAGAAGTAAAGACTAAGACATCGTCTCTAAGTTCAACTTCTTGTTGATCGTAAGCTCCTCGATCAAGGTTTAGATTACCCCCACCGTTAGTTGGTACAGGATTAGAAGGATCATATAAATATGATATAAAACCTTCTGATTCACTAGGAGGAGTAGAGAGTAAACTTTGGTTGGGGTAGAAATAGTAATTAATATTTTCAGTTTCTAATGGCCAATTATTTGCTTGAAACCAATTATTACCAAGAGAACTCGGGTTATAGTCAATAGAGCTCATCAAATAGAAGGAAACAGTAGGTAACATATCCCAAAGGGTTGAGTTACCGTTCAACCATTTATTAAATAAAGCATCTGTAAGACTGAATATCGTGCTGAAATCTTGATTAGGATAGTCTAGTAATCCAGTTCTTTCACCAAACATCCCACTATGAACCCACGGTCCCATTACTAGTTTAGAATTACCAGCTGCTCCTACACCTCCTTGATACTGATACCCTTGAAATGCTTCTATTGGGCCATCAACGAAAATATCATACCACCCACCAACATGAAGAGCTGGAGAATGTATGTCCGAGAAAATGTCCACAATATTTCCATCATTCCAGATTCCATTAGGCTTCTCACTCTGCTTAATTATTTCAAGACTGTCTTCTGAAAAGCCTTGCTGATCTAGCCATGGTAAAATAAGCTCTCTCCTTAATTGTCCTCCTGTAAAAACTGCATCGTAACTATTAGGAGTGGCAACTATGGGAAGTTGGCATTTCAGAATTTCTGGTGCGTCAGGAGCTAATAAATATTGAGCTATACCTAAAGCTGAAGGTCCCCATGTACCCACACGACCGTTACACCATTCTCGTTCAGCGATCCAAAGTAAAATGTCATGACCATCAGCTTTTTCTGTTAGAAAAGGTAAATCTACATACCCTTCTGATTCTCCAAAACCTCTCATGTCTTGAATTATAATAATATGACCTTTGAAAGTAAAGCTAGCAAGAAATGAAAATATATTTTTATCATATGGAGTTCGGATAAGTATAGCAGAAGCAGGTTCAGAAAGATCCAATGGAACAAGAACATCTGTTGCTAGCTTAATTCCATCTCTCATTGGGACCATAAATGGAACCTTAGAGTAGTAGGTGAATGATGTACTATTTGAGGGGAAGTCACCATTAAAAAAGGTATAATCTTCATGTTTATCTGGGATAAAGACGACTATAAGAGTAATAGTTGCACCGATAACTATCAAGCCTATGAATGTTAAAGCTAAGAACTTTTTCACATATAAATTGAAAAATGATGGTTTATATAACTTCTCAAAAGTCTAAATTATTCTGTTTCTTCATCATCGGAATAAGAATTGATTTTTTCAAACCAAGTATGGTTTTTAACAGAAAACTATCAAAATAATTGAAAAGGTATATTTATCAATCTAAACTGAAATTGCAAACATTCGAAAGTCTTTTTATATCAAAATGCTTTGAAATTACAGAGAAGAATGACGACTGTTAAGCTTGAAAAATCAGAAGTTGAAGAACTGATCAATTATAAATTAAGAAATCTCCATAAAGAAATTCAGAATATCCTAGACAGATGGAATGAAACTTCTATAGATAAATTTGTAGAAAAAGCTCGTAATGGCACTTATGGTGAAGCTGAGAATGATGCAATTGATATTCGACAACTAGTTTTAGAACAGAAAAAGCTACAAGAATTGCAAGAAAAATTGTAGTTGATTAAAATGAATGCAAATGCAAAAATATTCATTGCTCTGAAGTTTATACAAGATACATTTACGAGAAAAATCACTAGTTATAAAAAAGATGAAGATAGACCAGTAATAAGCATCTATTTCAATATTGGGATTAATCTACATATAAGATATAATGATCATGAGGAGTATTCTTATCAAATTATGTTTTCTCAAGATAAGTATGATAGAATCCGTTATGACAATTTTGATGATCATTGGTCTATATCAACTAAACCGCATCACGTTCATAAACGAGGAAAAAAAGAAGCTACAGAAAGTAAGATGACAGGACAACCAGAATGTGACATGCCATTACTAATCGAAGTTTTGAGGATATATCTATTGCATGAATAAAATTAATCTGGATAAAGAATCTGTATTAGATTACATTCTTTTTAGAAGTCATATTATCTCATTTCCCCACGTAGAACCCTCTTATTTAAGTGTCAACAATGTGGGTTTAGTTAAAAATTTCATCACTCAAAGAAAAACAATTTGAAAAGAGAACTAATATGTTAACTCTCTTTTTTGAAAAATCCATAGTGATGCAACAAGTGCAACAATCCCCACACCTAGAAGCACAAAGAAATCAACGACTGGAAATGCTCCTGATTCTAGAATATTACCTGCAGCCATATAATTGAAAATTGAAAAATATTTCAGTACTTTAAGGGATTCAACCATACCACCGATTCTAACAATTATATACATAGCTAATATCACAAATGCTGATACTCCTAAAGCTTTACGTGACTCTAAAAACAATGCACCACAAAGCAAAGAAACTGCCCCAAGAGCGAAGAAAAGCATCCAGATACCAATCAGAGAATAAGTGAGAATGATATAATCCATTTGCTCTCCCATTGCATTTGTACTTAAATAGGAAATGAACAAGATTATAATTGGATACAACAAGTTGTATGTCAAATAAACTAGAAACTTTTCCAATAGAAACCTCCATCGAGGGATAGGCAGGCTAAGCATCATATCAAGTGTTTTTTTGTCAACCTCCGTAGTAATCATTCTTGATGGAAAGAAGATAACAAGAAACACCATAATCATTTCTAGCCAGATGAAGCAATACATGTAGAACATTCCATTCCAAGTGGATAAGTCACCCATTCCTAAATGTCCGAGAAAAGCTGTGTAAGCAGGGCTATTCAGAATCTCTTCAAACATTTCTGAAGCTTTATGTAATTCGGGCCAGATAGCAGCAATCATTGGGACCATCATAACAATAAGAAGAGGAGGAAATATCCCGCTTTTCCAATTCTTTAATAGATTTTTCAGATATACTTGTACCATTTCCTTCAACTACTCATAATAATGCAAGAAAATCTCCTCGAGAGATGCATCTTCAATCGTTATCCTTTCAACATCATAACCAGTGAGCCATGAAAGGAGTTCATCGATATTTTCTTTAATTTTCAATCTATATGCATTATTATTTGATTTTTCAAATGATACAATTGATTGAACAGATTTGAAATCCTTCTCATTAGGGCTATTATTAGATGAAAAAACAATCTTAATATTTTGAAGAAATTTATTTTTTAAATCTTCAATCTTCTCTACGAGGATTATTTTGCCATCCTTTATAATAGCTACTCTATCACATACAGCTTGAACTTCGGAAAGATTATGCGAACTGAGAAATATAGTTATCCCTTCAGATTTGAGTTGCTTTATTATTCTATGAAATCTTGAGGTAATTAAAGGGTCTAAACCTGACGTAGGTTCGTCTAGAAGGAGGAACGCAGGTTTTGATGCTAGAGCTAATATGATTCCCACTTGTTTTTTATTTCCGGATGAGAGAGTTCTGACTTTTTGGGTCAAATCAACAGTAAAAGTATCTTTGAGTTCTTTTAGAAATTCTTCCTTATGAGGTCTAAATTTGTTGAAATATTTGATTAATTCAGCTCCAGTGAAATTATCATATAAAGCTAATTCTCCAGGTATGTATCCTATCTTTTTTCTAATCTCGATATAATCTTTTTTGTGATCAAAACCAAGAACAGTTATTTCACCTGTTTGAATGTGAAGATAGTTTAGAATTGCCCTCATAGTTGTTGTTTTACCTGCGCCATTAGGTCCCAGAAAACCAAATATTTCACCTTTATAGACAGTAAAACTAACTTCTTGGGCTCCAATGACTTCCCTTCCAAATTTCTTGAACCTAAAATCAATTTCACGTCCGTAGATTTTAGTTAAGTTATCAACTCTAAGTATGACGTCACTGGACATTTCTTTCGACTGTCGAATAAAAGGTTCATTTATAAAGTTATCACTTTTTTAAGCAAATTCTTTCAGTTAGCAACAGTTTCAGTAGATTAAACATCTTATTTTTCTTTTTTTATATCTTTTTTTCATCCAGCTTTAAGCAATAACGCCCAAATCCAATCAACAAGTGTGTGCAGTAACATTGCAGAAAACAATCCTCCAAATATCCAACAAACACCATAGATAACTCCTGCAATTGCTGCTAGAAGAATGTACACCCAGACAAATTCAGAGGAAGTGTTATTCCAATGTGTTACTGCAAAAGCAATGGATGCTAATACAACAGCTACCCATCTCCAATAAGGATATATTTTACTTTCTTTTTTCACGATCTTTTCAGTCAATTGATGTTGAATAATGCCTCTAGCAATTGTTTCCTCAGGTAAAGCTATCGTAAGCCATATTCCTATAAAACTTACAACAAACATCCCAAAACCTGGCCATTCAGGAGACCAAACTAAGAAATCAGTTGTTAAACCTATAGGGATAACTATTACGCAAAGAATTATCAATCCAATGAATGGAATGAAGAGTTTCTTTAGAGTGGGAGTGATTTTCCAGTTGAATTTTTCAGTAAATTCTTCTAACTGAATGGAAAAGAGAAGAAGTATCAAAGCAGACATCCATAAAGCATTAAATTCATACTTCATCTCATCGAAACCATTAATCACTTCGTAAGTGTATCTATTATCAAATCCTATAGCAAAAATTACTACAGCTGAGATGTGGAAGATGAAGTCTATCCTTTTTATGTAATGATGCCTGATTATTACAGGAAGAACCATCAGAGATGTGGGAAGGATATACCAGAGAAGATAGGAATAAAGAGATGAAACAACATCTTGTGAAAATATCAACGAAAGGAGGGGAAGAAATACTACTAGGGATACTAATCCCCAATAGTAACATTTTTTTGAATTCAGTAACTCGATAATCTTAATATTCGTTAATGGCACAAGAAGGTAAAAAATAACACATGCTAGAATAAATATAAGTATTGCAAAAACAACTGATTGAACGGGTGTTCCTTGTGGTTCTACCAGCACAACTGTTAAAGTAAGTATCAAAGATATTAGTACAATAAAAAATGAACAAAAAATGAACTTCTTATTTTCTGGTTCCATATAATCACATTATTGCTAGACCTTTGCTATTATTATTGATAAAAAGTGTAGTTTATTAACTTTTCAACGATTTAAATCAAGTAATTACTAAAATTATGTACTTCTAAGTAACGATCTCCTTTTTTTTGGTTATTGCTATCTTGAACTTAAAAAAAGAAATAGAGGTGTCAAATAGTAAATGCTTTTATTTCAAGAATTCTAGTTTTAATCATGGCTCGAAAGGTTATGATATTGATTTTAGGATGTTTTGTTGCAGCTACAGGTTTGTTTTTTGTACTTTCAGCAACTGCTTTTCCAACACTAGCAGAAATTAGCATTTTTCTATCACCCAAATACTCTGTAGCAGATTTAGGTGAAACAGGAATGATTTTTGTTCGTAGTCTATCAGCTGTTTTAGGAGGGCTAATGATTTGTTGGGGGATAACTATAATGTATTTTGCTTATCATTTCACTAGAAAAGCAAGGTTATTTCTGCCAATAGCTATTGTAGCATGGTTTACAACGGATAGTATTGGATCTTTACTAAATGACCTCCATTACAATGTTATTTTAAATGCTGTTTTTCTTTTCTTTGGTTTGATGGTTCTCTTCTTATCAAGAACAGAAGAACAGTTAGAAGAAAAGGTCTGATACCATATTTACTCTTTCTGATATGGTTTTTCTCGCAATTTTTCTTTAGTATTTATCGGTTCTGCCCTTTGAATCCAGTAATTATCAGCGAAAGGGACATATTCATATAAATTGAATGACGAAAGAAAAACACAACTTAGTACTGATAATAAAGTGAAAGAAGGAGATTGATACGAAATTGGAAAAGATTAGAAATAGAGAAAGAGTTAAGTCGAGAAACTCCTCTCCTCCCCGTGATAACTGTTCTATTCTTGGGCTTTGGAATAGTGGTGCAACAACGAAGAAAGTGTGAATAGGTACCTTTTCTTCTTTTTTTCTTCTTACATTTTTTAGTATATTCATAGAACTGTCTAATCACTTTGAAGCTAGGCCATTCTTTTTGGTATTCCTTCGACCTCTAACAAAAGAATTATATTTCCTAAGGCAAATTGTTATAAGAATTTAAACTTTATTGGTGAAATAATGAAAAGACAATCAAAACAGTCTAAAATTACAATTAAAAGCGTTTTATGTGTTTTATTGATAATTGGTGGTATAGGTACGTTCTCAAGTATGAGCGTAAATGGTACAACTGTATCTTATGAACTCCCCTCTTACTCCTCCCTGATTCCACATGCTCCTATTGAAATTTCTTCTGATAGTGAACTTGAGGTTTTTCCAGGCTCTGGAACAGCTGAAGATCCTTATGTTATTGAAGGATATAATATTACAACATCAAGTTCAAGTGGAATTTATATTTATGGTACAACCAAATTCTTCATTGTTCGAAACTGTTATGTTGACGCAGAAAACTATGGAATTTTAATTTGGGATGTAACTTATGGAACAGCAACTATTGAGAATAACATGTGTATCAACAACGGATATGGTATCTATCTAGACTATTCCGGTTCTTCTGGTTCTACCATTTCCAACAACACTTGTAGCTACAACGACGTGTATGGTATCTATCTTTGGTATTCTTCTGGTTCTACCATTTCCAACAACACTTGTAGCTACAACAACAACTACGGTATCTATCTTTGGTATTCTTCTGGTTCTACCGTTACTGACAACACTTGTTACCACAATAACAACTACGGTATCTATCTATGGTATTCTGCTGGTTCTAACGTTAACCTCAACACTTGTTACCACAATAAAGACTATAGCATCTGTCTAGCCTTTTCTGGTTCTTCTACTGTTTCCGACAACACGTGTAATAGCGACTACGGTATTGGTCTTTTTGATTCTGGTTCTTCTACTGTTGCCAACAACAATTGTAATAATAACCACTGGGGTATCTATCTAGACTCTTCTGATTCTTCTATAGTTTCCGACAACGATTGTAGCTACAACCACAACTTTGGCATCTATCTTTACAATTCTTCTTCTTGTTTTCTTTCTTACAATCTTTTTCAAGAAAATGGTGAATATGGAATAGATTTACACTCTTCTTCTGCTAATAATCTTATTCACAATAATACCTTTGTAGACAATAATCTTGGTGGAACTTCCCAGGGGCATGATGATGGAGCTAACAACTATTGGTATGACTCTACAATACAAGAGGGAAACTATTGGTCAGATTGGTCAGGAACAGGTTCTTATTCTATTGATGGTGTTGCTGGAGCATTCGATCTTTATCCTCTTGATGAACCTACTGTAAACCTTGGTCCCCCTGTTATTACAACTATTATCCACTCTCCCTCTACCCCTAAAGAACTAGATCCTGTCGATATCTATACTACAGTTACTAGCCTTTATGGTGTGCAATCAGTTACTCTCCATTACAGGATCAACGGTGGAACATGGATAGAAGATAGTATGACTCTTATAAGCGGTGATCTTTACAGTGGTACTATCGGTCCCTTTCCAGTTGATTATATTATTGAATACTATATCACAGCCATAGATAACTCTGTTAATCATAATGAAGTTATAGAAAATAATAACGGGCAATACTATAACCTATTCGTAGTTTCTTCTGATGTTATTGGTCCTATTATTACTAGTATTATTAATTCTCCCTCTACTCCAACTGAACTAGATACTATTAGTATCAGCGCTACCGTTACAGACTCTTCTGGTGTGCAATCAGTTACTCTTCATTACAGGATCAACGGTGGAACATGGCTGACAATCAGTATGACTCTTGTAAACGGTGATCTTTACAGTGGAACTATCAGTTCCTTTGCAGTGAGTGATACTATCGAATATTACATTAGTGCACTAGATAGCTCTATCAGTCATAATTTGGCAATCAACGATAATTCTGGGGAGTATTACTCATTTACTATACACTCTTCTGGGGATGAAACAAGGACTGTAATGTTCTCTCTACTCCTACCCGTGATAACTGTTCTATTCTTGGGTTTTGGACTAGTGGTGCTAAAACGAAGAAAGAGTGTATAATTACCTTTTCTTCTTTCTTCTTTCTTCCTTCACAATCATGCTCATATGAAAGATTTATGAAAAGACGAACTATTCAAGAATAAAATCAAGAATCCTTATATGACCACAGGAAAGATAAGATGTATGATAAGAAAAGCTGTTGGAGCTATTGTAAAATCTAATGATAAATTTCTTCTAATTCATAAGGTCAAAATAATGGATGCAGGAGAAATAAAAGAGAAAGACGTTGGTAAATTGTCTTTCTTCATTTGGGGAATTGTTCATGGAACTGTGAGTGTTGTTCAAACTGAATTTTTTGGAGATCATTAAAAAATCCCTGAATATGGCAATATAGAAGAATATCATCAGTTTGCATTAAAGTATATTCGAAAAATGCTTAGAGAGATGTAAAACTCTGTTAAACTTTTTTGAATTTCATTTTTATTAATCTATTTTTTAAAAAATCAGCCAATGTATTTTTAAAACAAAAGGAGTAAGAAAGAAATATTATTTTTTACGTTTCTTAGACTTACTTTTTGTTTCAACAGAACCTTTTACAAGAGCGTATGTAATAATAGAACCTATAACTTGCAAACCTAGTACTATTCCGGTTATAATTAATATTTCAGTTAAATTTAGAGATGAAAATAATCCGTCCACATTATCTTCTACAATAACGTGTTCTACATTTGAAAGAGTACTATATCCATATTCATTTCGAGCACAAATAGCATAATAGAAGGTTCCAGTTTCATTTATTGTATCAAAATAAGTATTCTCAGTGACAATTGCAAGTGGTTCAATGTCAGATATTGACCAGATGTATGATTCAGAACGATATACCAAGTATTCATCAGCGCTTTGAATCTTCTTCCAGTTTAATGAAATATTATCAAGGGAAGAAGGATTAGGGAGTATAGGTGATAATATAGTCTCAATAGGATTACCAGCTAACCTTCTATAAAAAATGTCTGTATCTGCTCCTGATCCACCAAGATCATCAATTTCTGCCCATATACAGTGAACAAAATCTGAACTATCTAATATAATTGAGGGATATTCAGAGGTAGCAGAACTCTCCACTGATACAACATCAGTTAAAGACCATTGGTTTAAAGTGCTATCTTTAAATTTAAAGAAAATATCCCAATCAGATCCCCCATCATCACTACCCAAATAATCTGTGTAATCATGCCATGCAACATAAACAGACCCTTTTCTGTCAAGAGCTAGGGTAGGTTGGCTAGAAGACTCTACACTTTCAGTTGAAACTAATTCAATATTGTTCCAAGAACCAGATGAAGTTACCCTTAACCTGTAAAACATATCATGATCAATATCTGAATCATAGTAAGCGTTACCATCAACCCAAACAATATGTACATCTCCATTTTGATCCAGTTGGATTTTAGGATCTTGGGAAGTTGAAATACTTCCTTCTGAAACAAGTTCAAAAGTAGATAAGATTGAAGTATAAACATTCCAGTTACAATAAAAAACGTCTAGATCTGAACCAGCTCCAAGTATATTTAGATAATCCTCCCAAACTACATGAACATCACCTGTTAAAGAATCAATAACAATCTCAGGATCAAAAGAGTTTTCAGTAGATTGGGTAGAGATTAAGATTGTATCAGCGAAAGTTGCAGATGTGCAATTGTAGTATCTAAGGAAAATATCTTGATCTAAATCTGCTCCAAGAATGTTAGTTATATCAGCCCATGAAAAATACACGTTATCATTACTGTCCAAACTCATAGAAGGGGAAGCGGCGTAATATACACTTTCAGTTGAAATAACCTCTGTAGTAGTCCAAAACCCACCAGCATTTTTCTTCTTGTAGAATACATCGCTGTCTGTTCCTGCACCTATATAATCAGTAGAATCATCCCATGCAACGTGTACATTATCACTTGAATCAATAGCAATTACTGGAGAATAAGAACTTAATGTACTTTCTGTAGACACTAATTCTATAGGTGACCATGTTTCAAGAGATATATCGTAGTATCTATAAAAGATATCAATATCGGAATCAGACCCAAGCAAATCAGTGTTATCATACCATACAACATGAATATTGTCTTCTGAATCAAGAGCTATACTTGGTCTTTTTGAATCTAATGTACTTGTATCTGATAAAATTTCATATTCTGACCACATCCATGAGGCATTAACTTCTGTTGTACTGAGTGGAGATGAACTATCTGTGCTTGCTAGAGATAAGAAACTACTTGGAGTTATTAAAAGCACAAAAACTAAGAAAATGAATAAGAACCTTAATGTGTTTGCTAACTTTTTCATAAGTAAATCACTAATTGATTCTTCGTTTTGACAATAAAAATCTTACGCACTAAATTTATAAAGAAGAAAGGAATGTAAAGAAGAATTATTGCTTCTTTTTCTTAGTTGTTATAGGTCCAGATTTAAGGGCAACTAAAAGGGTTATAGTTAGGATAATCTGCATTGTACCTACGATACCCACAATCACAAATATCTCTATCCAATTGAAATCTCAAAAGAAAGTAGGCTCTGCTTCTGGAAGATTTATTTCTATCGATTACACATTAGATAATTCACCTTCCCCCAAAATCATTACATACAACAAATGCATAGAAGTAAATTCTTTCCGAATTAGTTGAGATTTAAGTAGATACTGCTTCTACTGTATCTAAAGGCGTCTTACCTGTTGTGCTAGAATTCTCAAATTTATCTCTACTCATGTTAATACCTCTCCTAACAGTTATAACTCTAGTTTTACGCAAAAGAAAAGAAGATTAGTTTCTTCCTCTTTTATTTCTTTTTTTCAAATACTAATGTGGTCATTCAGTCTTTAAGTGGAAAGCAATTTAAGTTGATTTACAAAGAATGACAATAACAAAAAATAACATTCGTTTGTCAGAATTGGTTTTAATCTCTGATCTGATATTTTCATCAATTTTTAGAAACATACTTGAGAAAGATATTTATTAAATTATGATATTATTCTACAAGGTTATACTAAGATGTTTTATGAGATAAATGGAATTAAGATAAACACCGTTTCTTTTGGTTCAGGAGAAGAAACTTTTCTAGGTATAAGTGGTTTTGTTGCAGATTGGCATGTTTGGATGCATGTTTTCGAGCTTTTAAGCACTAAAATGCGCTGTATTGGTTATGATCATCGTGGTGCAGGAGAAAGTATAGCACGTCCTGAAACAATTTCAAAACAAGCATATATTGATGATTTGATTGGAGTAATGGACCAATTAGGTGTTGACCAATGTATTCTAGGAGGAGAGTCTTTTGGTGGTACAGTTGCTATTCTAGCTGCTTTACAACATCCTGAACGTTTCAAAGGTTTAGTAATCGTTGATACTTCTAGCTCAAAAGCAACACCACTTAATGAAGGAGAAAAACAATTCATAGATCAAATAAAAACGAATCACTTATTAGCCATGGAACAGTTCATTGAAAGTGTCTTCCCAGAACCAAATATTGAACACCTTAAACGCTGGGGAGTTCGCATCTGTATGAAACCTAAACCTGAAGTTGCTGTTCGTTGTATTGAATTAGGAGCTGAAGGAGACACTTATGTACCAGTTCAAGATATTAAGATTCCAACTCTTGTTGTTTATGGAGACAAAGATTCTGAAGCAGCAATAAAACATTGTACTTATCTGGCTAAAACTATCCCTAATGCAACGCTAAAAGTAGTTGAAGGAGCAGGACATGTTCCAATACTTACTCGACCATATGAGTTTGTAGAAGCAATAGAAAAACTATTCCCTGAAATGGAATAAGTTCCCTTAAATCATTTTTAGAAATTTCCTTTTAAAGAAATCTAAAGTAAGTGTATATTGACGAATTAGTGAATCTTGACCTATCAAGAGATGTCCTTTTCCTGAATCTTCTAGATATTCAAAATCTTCACCTTCTTTCTTACCAATTTTAAGCAGTTTTTCTTTGAAATTTCTAGCTTCTTCTACAGGACATCTCATATCATTTATTGACTGAATAATTAGGATTGGAGCTTTTATGTTTTCAACAAAATTAAGTGGGCTTCTATCTTCATACAATTCTTTATTTTCTTCATAGGTACCAAAC
Organism: Candidatus Heimdallarchaeota archaeon; assembly: GCA_023705985.1. Lineage (GTDB taxonomy): Archaea > Asgardarchaeota > Heimdallarchaeia > Heimdallarchaeales > Heimdallarchaeaceae > 18H4-34. The sequence goes on from BPTO01000016.1 coordinate 30,855, forward strand.
AAATATTCTATGAATAGTTTGAATCCTGGAACACTTTTATCATACATGTTTTTCCAATGGGTTATTCCAACTGAGGAAGCACCAGCATTCCACCCAACCTCTGCATATTTAGTTAGCTGCAAATTAGTCATATATCCACCATATGATCCACCGAAAATCCCTATTTTATTTGAATCGACAAAATCTAAAGATTCCAAATATTTCTTTGCATAGACGTAGTCTTTTCCATCTATTCCCCCAATATCTTTGATAATTGTTTCTCTGAATTCTCGACCATATCCGTAAGAACCTCGAATGTGTGGTGACATCACTACAAATCCTTCAGAGACCAAGACTTGTCCAAAACCATAGAAACTCAATGTAAGTCTTCCTCCTGGACCTCCTGGTGCAAGAATTACAGCAGGATATTTCTTTCCTGATTCTATCTCTGGTTTGTATAGAACTGCATTTAATTTCTCACCATCAAATGTTTTATACTGAACTTTTTCAGCCTTAACAAAATCTTCTTTTGTAAAACCTGCAAATTCTTTGATTATAGGTATCTCTTTTTTGTTTTCTAAATCATATAATGCTAGAATCCCTGGTGATGTTGGATCTGATCGGCTATAGATTAGATATTTATCATTATAACAGAATTTTGTCGAGTAAATTTGTCCTTCTAATTCAGGAATTTCTTCATCTCCTGTTTCAATATCATATATCACAATATATCGTCTAAAAGGTGAATCTCTTAGAGCTAATATTTTCTTTTTATCTAAACTAATGTTTACGGGAATCTCATCATATTCTGTTTTGCTAAGCCAAGTTAATTCTTCTTTTGTTGTATTATATAGACCTATCTTGGTTATTCCTTCAACATCTGAAGATAATAATAGCAATTCCCCATCTCGAGATGTTTCATACAACAGATCCGCTGAATCTGATGATAACGAGATTATTTTTCTTTGTTCAGTTCCACCACTTTTTATCTCATAAATATCTCTATTCTTTCTGTTCTCAGTATCATTTGAATGATAATAAACTAGCCCATTTTCACACCAAAAACCCTCACCACAAGGATATTTGTGGAAAGTTATCTGTTTCTTTTCTTTTGTTTCAACATTGAGAGTATAGAGATCACTAGGACCATTCTGATCTGATGATATTAGTAATGATTCTTTATTTGGACTAATACTGCAAATAAAATCTATTGATTTTTCATTTTCAATCAGAGTTGTTTCTGTTTGTTCTTTTGTGTTATAGAGGTATACATTGAAGCGTTCATCCCCATCTTTATCTTTGTTAACAATCATTTCTTCCCCTTTCTTCCACCATCTAAAACTTGTAGTAGTTGTTAGATTAGGAATGGTTGTGTATTCTTGATATTCCAAAGTTTCAGGATTAATTTGATAAACTTTTGAGGGTCCATCCTTATCGCTTGCAAAAAAGATCTCTTCTCTACCTCTATAGCAATAAAAAGTGTATGAAGGAATTTTAACTATCTGTTCGATAGGTATTTTTTTCATATATCGTATTTTCGTCTATCAGTATTTAAATCTAGAACATATATCTCTAATGTGAATCACATAATTGAAGATCCCCAAACATATTAAACACACCCACTTTCGACTTATCTTAAAATAGAACTCTATCCTAAAGAAGCAAAATATATAATACAAATAGGGCTAGCTTTTATAAGATCAGTTAGAAATGCTTTCCGAGAGGTAAAGATTAAAGAGATTAAAGACACTCCATAATCATAGAGAAGGAAGGATTTGTTAAATGAATAAGGGAAAAATATACAATAATCTAGGCTTGATCTCAATTTTTCTCAATCTCATTAGTGTTATTCATGGTGTAATTTATCTTATATTTCCTAGCAACATTCACTATTGGAATTTTGCAGGAATTCTTTTTATGTTGACGATTTTACTTAACAGTGGAATAATCATCCATTATGGAAAATTGAATGTTCATACTTGTAAGAAAAGGAGGAGATTTAGAATTGCATCTTATGGATACTTCCTTTTCTTAATAATTGCCTATTTTATGCTCTTTTTTGCGAATTTCATAGGATTTCATGCTGGATTTGGTCATAACTTCAGTGTAGGTCTTTTGATCACCTTGGGTTATTTTGGTGTTCTTCTTTATCCTATGTTACTGATAGTAACATTCATTTCCAAAAAGAAAAAGGATACTAAACCAGAAAAGGATTTATCTAAACGAGTAATAAGACAGCTGGTAATGACACTGAGAATAACTATAATAGGTGGAAGTGGTATTGGTTTGGTACTTGGTATTATAAAAGATGTACCAGTACTCCCTTCTCTTAGGTACGGTCTTGTCTGGTTTAGTAGTCCTTTCGTTTTTAGAGATGAATGTCGTTATGAG
>BPTO01000017.1 GCA_023705985.1 Candidatus Heimdallarchaeota archaeon
AGATAAGGCCACGTGACTGGAGTTCAGACGTGTGCTCTTCCGATCTATGGAGATTTACGACAATCCCCAGAATTGTTAAATGATTCTCCATATCAAGATGGTTGGATACTTGAGATTGAAATCGACAACATAGACGATTTAGATTCACTACTAGATAATAGTGAAATAACTGATCTTTTCCAAGAACAATTAGATGAAGAAGATTATCCTAAGGAAGAATTAAGCGATACTGATAGCATTGATTAAATCTAATCATGAAAATACCGTTTATTTTTCTGATATACACTAGTTTAAGAGTGGTAGCTTATTATTGAAAGTAAGTTTCAACTTAGAAACTTTTATAAAAGTATATTTAATAAACACATGAAGATTAAAGGGACTTGTATTACTTGGAATTTCATTAACCCTTCTTGATTTGTATTTCTACCTATTAGTGATAACTATTTTTCCAAGAATTCTAAAAGGAGTTTTGTATAATGAATAACGCTGAAAATAAAATATTCTTATCCCCCGAAAATGTTAAACTATACGAAGAGATTAGCAAAAAAAAGGAGATAAGTATCGAAGAATTACTTGAAGTAACAAAGTTGAATCGAGGAAAATTGGAATATCATTTGTCATTTCTGGTTTCAGAAAAACTTGTAGAACGTAATGACATTTTAACTAAAAAACTTAAACTAACAAAAACAGGTTTAGACGCAGTTAAAAATGGTTTGATTGAACGTCGTATCATCAAAATTCTAAAAGAGAAGTCATCTGTTTCTTTCCCAGGATTATCGAAATTAATTCAAAGCGATAAAAAGGAGTTGAATGCAGGTATTGGACTTTTGAAGAAGCAAAACATATTGAAAATTGAGAATGGTCAAATTTCTCTTATCGATGAAAATATTGATTTCAATATAGATTTACAATCTGTTCTTGAAGGCATCAAAACTAGCCAGATAGATGATGCTGGTATTAGTACAGAAACTATTGTTAAAAGAAATCTAGGAGTCCTTGAAGATAAAAAAGACACAATTCTAAAAACAATTGTAGATTACTCAAAAATAAAAGATAGGATCGAGAAAACAATTGAAGTAAGTCGACTAACACCAGAAATGATTCGGGATGGTTCTTGGAAGACCATCCGTCTAAAAGAATATAATCTTAAAGTTTCTCCTCCACACTTCTTTGTAGGGCGAAAACAACCTTATGCACAGTTTTTAGATGATGTGAAAAGAAAACTTGTAGCTTTAGGTTTTCAAGAGATGAGAGGTCCTATAGTTGAGCTAGAATTCTGGAATTTTGATGCTCTTTTTCAAGCGCAAGATCACCCAGCTAGAGAATGGTCAGATGTATATAGAGTATCTAATCCTCAAAAAGGGTCTTTACCTCAAGAAGAATATGTTGAATTAGTGCAAAAGGTTCATGAAAATGGGTATGATACAGGAAGTAAAGGTTGGAGATACAAATGGGACCCAAAGAAATCTGCAAGAATGGTATTAAGAGCTCAAGGAACTTCTGTCAGTGCTAGGACATTAGTTAATCTAGCTGTTCCTTCTAAATATTTCAGTATTTCACGTTGTTATCGACCTGATACAGTTGATGTTACCCATTTATCCGAATTCAATCAAGTTGAAGGAATTGTAGCAGATCCATCAATCACATTTCGAGATTTATTGGGTATTTTGGATACATTTGCTAAAGATGTAGCAGGAGTTAAAGAATATACTTTCAAACCTGATTATTACCCTTTCACTGAACCTTCTGTTGAACTTAGTACAGTCGATCCCAATCTAGGAAGAATCGAGTTTGGAGGTGCGGGTATTTTTCGACCTGAAGTCACAAGGCCTTTCGGTATAGAAGTTCCTGTAATTGCTTGGGGGTTAGGAATCGATAGATTGTTTATGGTGAAACATGAGATTACAGATATTCGTGAATTATTCAGTCACAAATTAGATTGGTTGAGAGAAGAAAAAATGATTTGAGGAGAAAGAAAATGGTAACAATAAAAGCTAGCTATAATAATATGAAAGAACTCATTGGTGAGGATGTTACAGTTGCAGAACTAGACGAACTTCTCTCTTTTGCTAAGTCGGAAATTGATGATTATGTTAGAGAAGAAGATATGTTAGAAATCAATGTCAAGACAAGTAACAGACCGGATTTATGGTGCCCTGAAGGACTGGTTAGGGAAATCAAAGGAATTCTCGGAAAAGAAAAAGCCATACCTTCATTGAGTATCAAAACAAGTGGTTACAAAGTTAAAGTTGATCCAAAATTAGCCTCAAGCCGTCCTTACATTGCGTGTGCAGTGGCTAAAAATTTGCATCTTTCTGATTATATAATTAAACAATTCATGCAACTGTCAGATAAAATAGATTACTCATATGGAAGAAAGAGGAAAAAAGCTTCTATTGGTCTGTACAATCTCTCAATGATCAAATCTCCCATAGATTACAAAGTTATAGAAAAAACTCATCATTTTGTTCCACTAGGTTATGACAAAGAGATGAATCTTGAAGAAATACTTGAACATCACGAGAAAGGGTTAGAATATGGTTACATAGTGCGAGAATATGGGCATTATCCAATTCTTCTCTCCTCTGATGGTGTAACTTTATCATTACCACCAATTATTAACAGCAATACAGTTGGAAGAATAACAGAAGAGACAAAAGAATGTCTAATAGAGGTAACAGGAACAAACTTTGAGACTGTTAATGTAGAACTAAACATTTTGTGTCAAACTTTAGCAGACAGAGGTGCGGAAATATTCAGTGTTGAGATAGTCTACCCTCAAGAAATTCACAAGGAAAATGTTATTACTCCTGAACTCACAAAACAAGAGATAATAGTAGATCTTGAGATAATAAACAAGTATTTAGGTACTGAGATAACCCCTTCTACTGCTATTAAAATCCTTGAAAAACGCCGATTTGAAGGAAAATCTTTAGATACGTCAAAAATTAATGTGATTATTCCTCCTTATCGTTTAGATATACTACATTGGGTTGATATAGCAGAAGAGATTGTAATAGGACTTGACTATAATAAAGTTGGAGCAACAAAATGGCACGTTCTAACAACAGGAGGGTTATCTCAAGAAACAGAGGATGAAAATAAAGTTCGCGATATCTTAATCGGTACTGGAGCTGTGGAAATTCTTACTAACACTCTTACTGATTCAACTATATTAACTGACAAAGTAAATCTTGATGATGATTCATTCGTAAAAATCGGGAATGCTGTTAGTAAATCTTATAGCGTTATAAGAAATCAGATTTATCCTAATTTAATTTCTGTTCTTTCAAAAAATACACATGAATCATATCCTCAAATTATATTCGAGGTTGGAGAAGTCGTTAAGATAGATAATGAGAAACCTTATACGCAAACTAATTTAGCATATCTTTATGCAGATGCAGAGGCAAGTTTTGAAGATGCACATAAACTGTTACATCGCCTTATGTCTCTACTGAATGTGGAATACATCATCGAATCAAAGGAACATCCTTCATTCATATCAGGCAGATGTGGTATAATCCTTGTTGAAGGTGAAAAATGTGGTGTAATCGGTGAAATCCATCCAAATGTATTAGAAAAGAATTTGATTTGGGTACCTGTTGTGGGTCTGGAACTCGAATTATTCTTGCTTCCATCTCTATCATGCGAAAGAAAATTCACTTTTTAATTATTTTCTTTCTAATCTTTATTCTTTCTAAACTTATTATTCTCTCCCAAATTGTATCTGTCAAATATTTAAGAGCATCATCGTTATTATATGTGTCAATTACAGGAACCTTTGCTTTAATTGACACTTCGTAAAGATAGTCTTGAATACTTCTTATCTCATTAAATTCATCAATGTATTTTTTGGCTTTTCGAAAAACTTCTTTAGTTTCTCTAGATTGGAATCTCAACAAGTGCGCCTTCTCATCTTTTAGATACAGCAAAATAAGTATAACATTAGGATTTTGAAGAATAGAAGGTTTTAGAATATTTGGAGAGAGATGAACACCTTCAATTATTGTATTTTCTCTTGAAAAAAGTGCACTTTGTATAGCTGCTTCTATGCCTACAACTACAAGACGGCTTTGTTCTTCGTAACCAACTATTGATTGATGAAGTACGGGGTTTAACTGAGATTTAAGATGTTTGTAGGCTTCATAACTACTACAATGTAATTCAGGAACAAGCTTTGGTGAAATAGTTTGTCTTAAAATTTCTCTAATCATATCTGTCCAAATAATATTAGAAATTTCCAATCGTTGAGAAAGGAGAGATGCCAACGTACTTTTGCCAATGCCTGGAACACCAGCTAGTAAAATTACTATTGGTTTGTATTTTTCTTCTCCTTCCTTTACTATGTACCTTTCAACAAAATGTTTATCTCTTTTTTCTATTTCTGAAGTTATGAACTTAATTAACTGTTTTTTATTTATCTTTTCAACAATTGAACTAACTTTTTGTTCTACCTTACCTGCAATTTCATGAGATGTGTTCATGTCCATTCCTATTGCAATTAAGGAGGATGATAAGATCCCCTTAGAAAAATACTCGTACTTGTCTTTCTTTTTATAGATTTTAAGTAAATCATCCTTTTGTTTAATACTCATCACTACACATTAGTTTATCTCATCTAAAAATATAACTTTTATTGATTTGGTTTCTTATGATATGATACTATTGACAAACCTTCAACATATAACTTATAAGCTAACTATCTTATGTTTGTCAATGAGTGATTCCATTAAAACTACCCTCCTACATTTTGTTGAATCATTCTCCTATTATCTCGTTGATGAAGCAAGAAAGGAATTTGGAAAAAACGTTGAAGATATCCAGATCCAAGATATCGAATATCGTAAAGAAGCAGGTCGATATGGAGAAGTTTATGTTATTGATGTATTCTACTCATCTACATTTGGATCTCATAAAACAAAACTTGCAATAAAATTCATGGAAGATACTAATGACATTTTAACAGAGATAAAGAATAGTGCTTTATTAGAGAAAAACTTTGTTTCTAGATCAATAGTAAGAGTTCCGAGATATATTTATGTTAATTTACAAACTCCTTCATTTATTGCTTATGAAGGGATGGAGGGTATATCTTATGAAGATGCTACTCAAATTTCTGATAAGAGCTTCTGGGCAGGATATGTATTATCAATAATTCACGGAAGGGAAACAAGGAAAGTTATATCTGATATATATGAAGAGATGTTTAGACGTTTGGTCTTAGCTATCTTTGGTGGACATGATTCTGAGCAAGAAATAATGGAGAAATCAAAAATCCTAATTCAAATGATGAATGAATCAAGTGGCGGCTGTGATTCTTTTGGAGATTTTCATCAAAGTAATTTACTTGTTAGAGGAACACAAAGAGGGGATTTGTTAAGTATTGCACTTATCGATCCAACATTCTGGATGGAAGGTTCCTTTGACAGATTTGAAGATATAGGAACTTTTTTCGGAAGACAAGCGATTGTTGAATTTAGAAAAACACATGATTTTGAAGTTGTTGCAGAGGACATAAGAGAATTTCTAAAAGGATATAATGTGCACTTACAAGAAGTTAATGCACCTTTATTAGCAGAAATATATCCCAAAGGATATCCTCTAGATTTATTTTTAGCAATCTGGGCAATGATGGATATTATGGATAAAACCAACACTCTCAATATACCTAAAAATCATCAAGACATTGTTTCTCTAAAGAATATGGCACAATATTGTCTAATTACCCATCCAATGAGAACTAAAATTGATTCATAAAGTAGTATAATGCGGAAGAAATTTAAAGTTCCATTCAATAGATATTATCAAGATATGAGCGATAATAAAGAAATCTTAATGTCAGCAAATGCTATTGCTAAATGTCTAACCGTTGATTCAATGGATCACACCAAGGAATCAGCTGGAGTACTCTTAGGGTACATTGACAAAGATACAGATACTCTAATTATTACTGACATGGATACTGGGAAGCAGAAACAGACCGCAACCTATGTAGTAATAGAGGATGAAGCACTTGTACAGATAGTGAAGGATTTACAGGATAGGGAAAGAGAAGAGTATATTGTTGGATGGTGGCATACACATCCCGGATATGGTACTTTTCTTTCTGGAACTGACAAGGGTACTCAACGTACTTATCAGAACTTATTCCCTGAGGCAGTTGCTATGGTTATTGATCCTTCTAAATACTATGGTTCTAAGAATCAAAAGGATCTTGATATAAGTTTTTTCAGATTAATTAATGATTATGATTATAAACCTGTACCCTTTGGTATTTATTATGATGATCATACAAGACATCTATCCAATCTTGTAAGCGTTGAACTTAAATGGAAAATTCCCCAACTTGCTCCTGATGAAGTAAGAAAACTTCATTTGAGGTTAGATTCTCTACATTCATCTACATTACTTGATGAAGACAAACGTATTTTGCATGGTTTTGTTGATATTTTAAGTGCAACTGTAGGGAAAGAGATTGACTCCAAGGAAGAAAAGGAATTGCTCAATTCTGTAGACTATAAACTAGCTGGAATAGCTGAAGATATTGATCGTATTTATGATAATGAGACATCCAATATTTATGCGATTTTGAATATCATAGCTGTTGTAGTTTTCGTTATTTCATGGTTTTTAATTGCTCGTTTTTCCTAAATCTTCTCTCTATAATTAGTATTTAAGAATTGTTTCTCCAACTCTAATTGCTTCTAGAGTGGGTTTGACATCGTGAGTACGTATAACGTGTGCTCTATTTACTAATGCTATCATAGTTGCGCCTATAGAACCATAGAGTCTACTTTCAGATGGTGCATCGTTAATAGCCTTTCCAATAAATGTTTTTCTACTTATACCTACATAGATGGATTTTTCTAAAATTCGAAAATCTTTCAACTTTTTGATAATATTATAGTCATGTTTGTGTGACCTTGCTTCCCAACTTCCAATACCAGGATCAATCAAAATGTTATCCGGTCTGATTTTATTTTTTTCTCCGATGATTATACTTTTATCTAATTCTTCTATTATATCAGTAATTTGAAAAACGTCACCTGGTTCATTCTTTGAGGCCATAACAACAGCAGAAGCATCATAATCACCAATAAGTTGTGCTACTCGTTGGTCTTTTTTAAAACCTGATATATCATTAATTATGCGAACACCTTTTTTCAAAGCATAATCAGTAACATTGCTTCTTGTTGTGTCAACAGAAAGCTCAACATTATCATATGAGCTAATGAAATCAAAAACAATAGATAATGCACTTTGTATGATTTTTTCCTCTTCCTCTGAGTTAATTCTTCCTTCCCCTCCATATATTTGAATAGGACGAGTGGATTGTGCACCAATATCCAAACAGTCAGCTCCTTCTTTAATCATTCTCATCACATTATCTTCGATTGTTTCCTTTGTACTAATTGATTTTTGATAGAATGAGGTAGAAGAAAGGTTAACAATCCCTACAATCCGACAAGGAAAGTTATCTCCAACAGGAATTTTACCTAAAAAACTTTTAATTTTCATTATTATCACTTTTCTTTTCAAAATCTAAGCATGGCAATAGCGGCCCTAGAAACATGCAATCTTCTTCTGTGATTAGGGTGTTAATATCTCTTTCATTATCTGGAGTGATCTTTTCGATTGGATGACCACGTATTATAACAAATGGTACTTTTTCATTAGTCTCCCCCATAACTAATTCAGCGGCTGTAGCAAGCTGATCAGCTATCGCTCGATTAGTAACATGCATTGGTCTATTAAACAGGTCCAATTTTCCTCTTTCATCAGTCACTGATTTAAAACCGTAAGTTCCTAATGCACATCCAACAGTTCCAAGTCTCACGGGCATTGTCCTTGAATCCGCAATAACTATTCCTACAAATTTGTCAGTTATTTCTCTTAGTTTAAAATGAATGTTTTTTGCAGATTTGTTACAATCTTTTGGAAGAATAATTGCCCGGTTTTCTCCTACATTTGATTGATCTGCACCAGCATTCGCTAATAATCCATACTTATTAATTGTAGTTATAGCTCCTGGAACTGTCCCGATAAATTGATTATCACATTCGTCTAAAATTATTTGTGCAAATTCTGCTGGTATTCTAGCTTTTATTGCAAGTTTTTTTGCTGTTTCAGTAGGACTAATTTTACTATAGTCAATAACCGCTTTTTCAGCCATTGAAACAACTTTACTAGCAATAACTAGTATATCCTTATCTTGAAGAGTAATTCCTTCTTTTGTAATTGAAGCTATAAGTACATCAATAAGCTCATCGTTTTCATTAATTACTTTTGTTGAAGCTATAGGGATAATAGAAATTACTTTCATTTGAATCACATTTTAGTTAATGTCTAAAAATCATTCGAAATAAGTTTAATTCTATTCTAAAAGTACAACTTTGCTCTGTCCATTATCGAATTTTTCTAACAATTAAACCTAGGTAAGCTCTCCGTATAAACAGACTTAGCTGGAGCTGTAGATTGAAAAATATGTTATCGAAATGAATAAAACACAACTATAATTTAATTATTGTTGATAAGCAGCTTAAAATTAGAAAAAGTATTTAAGCAAACTTTTCACTGTAACAGTATCTGTGTAATTGATGTTCCATGCATTTCTTTCCCTCTCCGGTGTGATATTATGACTTTATTGGAAAGAGTATTCAATATTTCGCAATATATGGATGAAAAAAAATACGATGTTCAGTCTAAAGAATTAGACACAAGTCCGTGGACGTCGGAATATTTACCTGAACTTTATGTCTCTTCTGAAAAATTGAATAGTCAAATTGCTAGACTTATTCAAATTTTAAAGGAAGGTAAGACATTATCGATCATATTGGGCAATATTAAATCTGGGAAATCCTATCTTATTAATCTCTTAAAAAATGGTTTGTCTGAAATCTTATTCAAATACATCTCTAAGAAGAAAGCACATGTAATTTCATTTACACCAAATGATATTCCGGAATACTCTCAATCTACTTTTATGCAAGGAATTGGACAGCAAGTATTTGGAAAATCCTATTCAACGAAGGAGCAAACAAAGGAGCAGACTGTTGTTACTCTAAAAAGATATGTAAAGGAAAAGGATTGTTTAATAGTTCTATTAATAGATGATTTTCAGAATGAAAATCTTAAATTAATTTCGAGAGATGCGGCAAAGCTCATTAACTCACTAAAGGAACATCTTGCTTGTATTATAACTTGCAACATGAAAGATATAAGCGATTGTCAAGATGGAATGCGAGAAGGAGGTTTTAGTAATTTTTCGTATTCAATTCGTCTCCCTGAACTCACTTTAGGTGAAACATACGAATTAATCAAGAAGAGAATGTTATATGCTTTAAATCGTTCTAACATCAGAGTTACAGATATTTTCACTGAAAGAGCAATAGAATCAGCTTGGATAAACTCAAAAGGCAACCCTTGGGTACTTATCTCAATATTAGCTGATGCATATGAATACTCAAGAAAGAATGAATCTACCACTGTAGATTTTAATGATGTGATGACTGTAATTAATATGTATTCTCGTTCCCCTGTTTTCGGTTACGCTGATAATAATGATGCTTTCATTATTCAACAAGCTTTGAATAATTTTCCACAAAGAGAAAGACAAGTTTGTGAATACTTGATTCAGAAAGATGCTTCAGCAAAAGAGTTGACTCATTATCTTTACGGAAATCTCTCATCTGCAGAATATCGTAGTAAGTATATGGGGACTAAAAGTTTCTTAAAAAGATTGAAAGAAAAAAATGTTGTAATGGTCAAAGGGAAAGAAGGTAGATTAATTATTTTTGGGCTTACTCCTAAAATAAAAGAATGGACAACTCATTTTTCAGAAGAGAAAAAATCATCTATTAACGATGAAAATTAAATTATAGCTTGATTGAGTCGCTGTTCAGTATTTTTCAGTGGTCATATGACAGATAGATATTTACAACACTTATTATAAGAGGGCAGAAAGAAAAGAAAAAAAAGAAATTAAGCTATTTGTTTGCGATTCTTCGAATGATTGTTATAATTAGAAATATAACATATGCTATTAGCATATTGAGAAGAAGAAGGTTAGTGAATTCTGTAAATAATGTAAAGAATGCTGCACCTCTAAGGTAGAAGCTGGAATTCATTAAATTTAGTATTGTGGAACTGAAACCAAATGCGATAATACCAACTGCGATATTTAGGGAGAAGAACGAACCTTCAAAATTAAATTTCATATATCCTAAAGTTCCTTCAGCTCTTTGATGAACTATAAGAGCAAGGCCTAAACCTATTATGAAGCCAACTATTGGCAAAATGTAGAATATATTGAGAAGCTTTACTGAAGAGAATATTCCATGACGTTCTTTCTCAAAAAGGATATTAAAGAACTGGGTATTTTCTTCAGTATAAATAGAATTGGCAGTAAATTCATCATAAGTTCCATGACTTAATATACTGAAAACTAGTGCTCCAGCAATAGCTAAGAAAATCAATATTTGGCCGAATATTTCGAATTTTTTCCCTTCAATACTAGCAGTGTACCTTTTTCTTGACAATATGATGAATGCAATCATATAAACCAAGGAAAAAACAGCTAACACTACATCGAAAACAGGAAAACCATTTACTGATTCTCCATACGCAACATTGACATGATAATCGAAAAATGCTTCATGTGCTGAAGTTAAATTCGTAGCTAGACTTATTCCAGCTCCAATTAATCCTTGGATCCCAAAAAGAATACCTATGGATAAAAATGCTGATTGTCCAGACATCTCTCTTGTAGCGAAAAATCCTGAAAGCAGTGCTGTAACAAGAAAAATGATTATTGCTGCTGTGAATGCATATCCTGCCGTGCTAGAATTCGAGTCAAATGGATGGTAAAACGATAATGCTGCTGCCATTGCTATGAGTATTGAAGCAACGATATTTCTTGCTATTGCACATGTTACCATAATCACTGCTAGAGTAAATGTTATTGTTACTGGGGTAAACCAATCCCAAAGTGCCCTTACTGTTAAAATATTAAAAAAAGGAAGAACAAATTCAGTAACTGCAACAAGTCCTACGCCAATTACAGTGGCTATCAACGCTCTTTTACTAAAAAATTGTCCAAAGTGAAAGAATTTTGTTTCTGTCATTTCTGTCATATTTATCTATCTCTTTTATTTTACTGATAAGAACAATTAACTGTATCATAAAAAAAAGGTTTTGGAAGTCTAAGTGAATTTTTTTTCACCTTCTGGAGTCTCCAATTGACATTAATGTTGTTCCTATATATGTTAGAACTCCAGATGCTGCTGCTATCATAATAACCCAGATACCATCTATTCCATTTTCGATATTGAGACTTACATTGTCTTTTTGCCAAATAGCTAGAAATGTGGTTAATAATACGATTGCTGCGAGCATAAATCCTGTGAGTGTCAAATAAGCGTTTTTTTCACTTTCTTTAAATGAAGAGGATACAGAACCTAGAGTAAAACCTCCAAGAATACCTATAGCTAAATAAAATAGAAACCACCAATAACTATCAGTGAGCTGTACAATGGATATAACAACTCCAAAGATTCCAATCGCCGTTAATGCTCCCCCTATGAAAGACGCTGGTCGAGGCATATCATCATCCCTACTTACTCGAATCCCCATGCTTACTTATTAATATTTCTAAAAAATATTCTCCTATTCATTTTTTACTTATCCTTTTCATCATTCATCAAACGTTGCACTGCAGGATGGACAAAATTTGAGTGATTTGTTGACTTTTTTTCCACAACCAGAGCAGCATATATTATCTTCAATTATTAAACCGTCATTCATCACAATTTGCCTATCAGCTTTGGCTGAAATGTGATTTTCGTGAGTAACAAAAATCAGCGTTTTGTTTCCCTCTTTGCTTACACGTAAAAGTAAATCTATTATTCTATTTCCTGTAGCAGAATCTAAATTTCCAGTAGGTTCATCGGCTAGAATGATTTTCACGTCATTTCCAAGAGCTCTAGCTATTGCAACTCTTTGCTGTTCTCCTCCTGATAACTGATTAGGCTTATGGTCTGCACGATCATCTAGATTTACTATTTTGAGCAACTCTTCAACCTTTTCTTTTCTTTCAGATTTAGGTTTTTTGGTAAGAATCATTGGCATTTCAATATTCTTGGCTGCTGTAAGTTCTTCTAGAAGGTTGAAGTTCTGGAAAACATACCCTATTGTTTCTCTTCTCATGTAACTTAGTTGTTTATCTGTTAGACTACTCAAATCATGGCCATCAATAATGATTTTACCACTGTCTACATAATCTAAAGCTCCTATTATGTTTAATAGGGTTGTTTTTCCACTCCCTGATGAACCAACTATTGAAACAATTTCTCCTCTATTAATAGATAATTTTATTGAATTTAATGCTAGTACTTTAACTTCCCCCATATCGTAATGTTTATGCACATTGTCAACTATAATAAAACCCTTCGTAACATTCTTGGGTTGAATAGGTACAGAGTTGGAGGCTTTCATTGGTCATTCATTAGTCCAAGTATTTTTTTATGTATCGGTCGTAGGAAATCTTTTTTTCATAATTTCAAACTCTTTTTTCCAAGCTTCCTCAATATTGATATCTAGGATCATGCATAATTGCAGGAAAAGATTGAAAACTTGAGCAAATTCTCTAGGCATTTGTGAATCATCGGGTTTTTTATGACCCATGCTTTCTGTTTTGTAATCGGATAAAAATAAAAGGTGCTTACTTATTTCTCCAAGCTCTTCAATCAAGTGAATAAAAACCTCATTAGGTGAAAATCTAAGCCAATCTCTGTCTTCAAGAAACTCCCTTAATTCTGATTTTAATTCTTCTAAAGTCAAGCTTTCTTCTTTCATAGTGTTACCTTTTTAAGAGTTCTTTGAGAAATTCTGGATTTACATAAAGGGCATTCTGATTTGATAGATATCCACTTCAGTAAGTGTTCTCTATGTGCTAAATTAGTGCAGCTAGGACATTCGTAAACTTCATCACCACTCTTGATTAGACCCTGACACACTGTACATAGCGATGGCATTTGTCTGCAGTTGCTGCATGGGTTGTAAGGTGATTTTAATATATATCCACAATTTAGACATTTTGCTTTTTTAGCTGGTTCTATCAATTTCCCTATTCTTTCAAAATATGAAGTGGTTAATCTTCCTTTATAATATCCAAAAGCAGTTAACTGACATAAAAGCTTGAAAAGATCCTCTTTTTCCATCGAAAGTGAATTGGCTAAATTGCTTATCTTTACACGTTTTCTCCTTGATTTCTCAATTTCATTTACTAGACGAACATATATTTTTCCTAGATCTTCTAGTTCTTTATTTGGCATGAAAGATTGGCTTGAAATTATGAAAGCGCTATTTCTCTTTATCTCTAATACTATTAGAGCTGATCCTACTAGCTCGTATAAAATATTCTTTACAGCTGTTATGGATTTATTCCATAGTTTCTGAATCATTTTTAGATTTATACTATCATTTGATATGATATAACCAAAAATCTCTATAAAGTGTGATTCAAAGTCCTCGAGTTGACTCAATGGTGGAAACAGAGGGATTTCATCAGGTATTAATCTATTTCCTACAATAGACCCTTTTATTAGTCCTTTTCCATAAAAACCGTACAATTTTTCTACTGCAAAATTTTTATCTATCCCCAAAGCAACAGAAATGTCTTTTACTGATATAATTGTTTTAGATATCACCATCCCTAAGACTATCTTCTCCCATCTTTCCAATGTTCCTTCTTGAGCTCTGCTGTATCGATTTACTTTGTTTATTTGAAGTCTATTGCCTTTCAATGTACAATCTACGAATCCGTCAAGCATCAGATTTATTACTGCTTCTGTGATTTCGTCTTCAGAACGACTCATGCTATTAGCTAATTTCTTAATTGCAATAGTGTTTTTTGTAGAAAGTAACCCAAATAATGCTTCATAATTAAAAAAACTGAGTGTAGCCATTTCTTCTATGGTTCGAACTGGTCTTAAATCTAGTTCCACAAGTGGAGTTACACTTACTTTATCAGTAAATGTAACCTGAAAAGTTCCCTTTGCTGTGAGTTCTGCTAGAATTCTGAGAATATTAATTGAATCTTTTTCTACATATTTGCTAATCGATTTTATTGTTGCTTTTTTTCTTAATAATAAATATCCAACTGTGTCTTTCTCTTCTTCATCTAAATCAGAAAGAGATATTTTTCTTGGACTTATCATGAATTTTGATACTGTTACAATAACTTCACTGCTTAAAAAGCCAGTTTCGAGTTGAATTTTAGCTTCAAGTTTTCCATTTAAAAGTAATTTAGCTATGTTGTACAACACTTTTTCTCTTTTAATTCCTGTATCTTTTGCAACTTCAATAAGAATAGCTTTTCTTCGCATCATACATGTTCCTATGATAAAAATATCCTCATCACTGATTTTTTCTTTTTTATCTAGTTGCTCTATTTTTATTGAGTTGATGTATCCTTTACTAATGTACCCTGCAAAATATCCATATTTTACAAGATCCATTAAATTATCTTTTATTTGTTCTTTAGAGATAATACAGATATTTGCTAGTTCACTGACTTTCACTTTTGGTAATGGTATTAATATTCCTAAAATGATGATTTGTAGTTCTGTCAATTTTTTCTTAGATATTATTGGATATTTATAGAAATTACTTACAATAAATGTTCCTTTTTTGTAATGACCTCTTAAAATTAGATCTTGAATCAAGAATTGTATGAATTGCTTAACTATTGCTTCTTTTAGTTTTAATTCAGTGGCAACCTTACGTATTGAAATTTCTCTATAGAGATATAGTTGAGTTAAAATATATGTTCTTTTAGCTTTAGCAACCTTAATCTCTTTATACTGTAAATTATATACATCATCACGTTCCATTGTCAGAGCAATCAACTCGAAAAGGTTAGAAAAATATTCTCTTCCGTACCTTATTAATATTCTCTTATTATTAACAACTGGCAATTGCAGAAAGAGACTAAGTTAACTAAGGTTTAGACTCTTTCAAGGTATTTTTTGTTTTCCCACTCTTTTACAGCTTCAAACCCTTTACTTTTGATATCTAAGTACTCTTTGTATTCTCGGCGTTTAACATCAAGATAAATGTCAACTATCTCTTTTCCAAGTACTTCTTGAATAAATTGACTTTTTTCCATGAAATCAAGCGCTTCATTAAGATCTGAAGGTAATTGTGTTATACCCATTTCTTTCCTTTCTTCAGAAGTTAGTTTCTCAACATTCTTTGTCGTGGGAGGTATTGGTTCTATTTTTCTTCTAATACCATCTAATCCAGCTGCTAATAGTAACGCTTTTGCAAAATATATATTTGTTGCACCATCTGCTGCTCTATATTCAATCCTAGCTTTTTTCTCATAACCAGGAACGCGAATTAAAGCTGTCCTATTGGCTACTCCCCAAGATTTAAACACAGGGGCTTCATGACCTGGAACGAGTCTTTTATAGGAGTTTGTTGTAGGATTAAAGAAAGCTGTCATCGCATCAACATGCTCTAAGATTCCACCTACAAAATATCTTAAAGAATCACTTATACCTTTCTCTTCATCTGAAAAAATGTTAACTCCATCTCTTGTCAAAAACTGATGTATATGTAAACCATTACCTGCTTGATCATGGAAGGGTTTTGGCATAAATGTTCCAATTAATCCCTCAAGCACTGATTCAGTTTTAATTATCATTTTAGAAGTTTGAGAATTATCTGCTTGAATGAGTGCATCATCCATACCTAATTCAATTTCCTGTTGTCCTAAACCACATTCATGGTGAATAGTTTTCATTGAAATATCCATATCCCTCATATCGTCTGCAATTGTTCTTCTAAGAAGTGCAAGACTGTCAAAAGGTAAAGTGTCCATATACACACCATCATCTGCGGGGGTGTAATCATCAAGAACAAAGAACCATTCAAGTTCTGGTCTTGTTTTGTATTCAAAACCCATTGCTTTAGCACTTTGTATTCCTTTTTTCAGGATACTTCGGGGGTCTGTAGGATGTGGAAATCCATCATTTGTATGAATATCACAGATGAATCTTCCTACTCTTAGATCCCAAGGTAGTACAGCAAATGTATCTAGATCTGGTACTACTCTCATATCACTTTGCTCAGTTTTTAGAAATCCTAGAGAAGAGCCATCAACTCCTGATCCTTCATGCATTTCCTCCCAAATATCTGCAGGGAACTCAACTGATTTTAATTCACCAAAAAGAGTAGTGAAATGAAATTGAATATAATCAACCTCTTTTTCTTTAAATATCGCCTTGAAATCCTTCATTTCTTTTCACTTGAACGTTTTCTATAATTATCTGATAAGAAATGCTTCAATTAAATAATTTTGTGGTTATGACTTATGTAATTATGCTTTTCCAAGAAATTTCCTTGAGAATACTTTATTTTCATACGTAGAAAAATTTTAGAAAGTTAAGAATCTTTGTACTTTAATGAAAGAAGGTAAGTTGCCAATTCATCAATTAAAAGATCTTATTATTCTAAAAGGATGTAAAAAGAAGGGCATCATCGCGTCAGGAGAAGTAGGATCCGATGTGGCTATTATTGATATAGATAAAGCGAAAAAGGATGTACAAAAATTCTATGAAAATTATTCAGAAGTTCTATTAGTTGAGAAATCTGATCCAATAACTTTTCCTACCTCTCATCCTGGTCGTTATGTCGTTATTATTAATGCTAATGATATTTCTTGTTCTGGTGCTCTCCCTTTTGGGATTTTACTTACTATCATATGTCCTCCCAACATCAAGTATAAAGAGATAGAGAAAATTCAACTCCAAGCACATCAGCAATGTAAAGAACTAGGGATAGCTATTTTAGGAGGTCATACAGAGATTTCTCAAAATGTTCGACAAACCTTGGTCTCAGGGCATATGTTTGGCTTTGTTCCAAAAGACTTGGTAGTTCCTAATATTCTCTCTGTTGGTGAGAAAATAGTTGTAATTGGTAATGCAGGAATTGAAGGAACTGGAATAATAATTTCAGAAGCTGGGAAATATATTAATACCGTTCTCAGCAAAAGTGAAGTAATAGAAGGAAAAAGAATAGGAGAGCAATTAAGAGTCGTAGATATTGCTCTTGATATAAATAAAAGATTTAAACCATCTCTTCTACATGATGCAACGGAGGGTGGTATTTATGGTGCCTTGACAGAACTAGTAATTTATAGTTCAGTAGGAATCGAAATAAACTCTGAGCCACCTCTATCACCTATAACAAAAAAACTCTCTATATGGCTACAATTTGATCCATATAGGTTGATTTCTTCGGGTGCTTTAATAGTAGGCATAAATTCGAAGAAATCTCCAGAACTTGTTAAATACTTGCAAACTTTAAGAATACCATGTAAAGTTATTGGAACTGTTACTAAAAATAAAGGTGTAGTTAATTTCGGAGATTCAGTCATTGAATCACCAAAAGGTGATGAGATAATAACAGCTTTACAGAACTTGGAAGAGAAGAAAAATGCCTGTGACGACTAATTTTTATCAAGATTATGATGAATGGGGAGCAGAAGCCATAATTGTGGAAGGAAAATGGTTTGGACTAGAAATCATAAAAAAAATTAGAGTAAGTAAAGGATATAGAATAAAACAGATAGATGAATCTTTAAGGCAAAATAGGACAATTGCAGAAACTCGATTATTAGTTGCTTCTAAAAAAGCTGGTATTAAAACACCTCATGTTTTTGAGGTGGATCTAGAAAATCATATTATCATAATGGAAAATATTAAAGGAGAAAAAGTGAAAGAAGTTCTCTCTAAGGAGATATTTTTAGATGAAAAACTAAATTTAGTTTATACAATAGGAGAATTGGTTGGAAAACTTCACAAAAATGATATAATTCATGGTGATTTAACAACGAGTAATATCCTCTTCTATGAAGATAATCTTTATTTCATTGATTTCGGGCTTGGTAAATTTTCTAAAACAATTGAAGATAAAGCAGTAGACGTGTTATTAATGAAAAAATGTTTTACTAGTACACATTCTGAATATTCCAAAGAATTCTTCTTTGCATTTCAAAAGGGATACAAGAAAATTGTATCTAATTCAGCTAGTATTCTTAAACGAACTATTAAGGCTGAAGCTAGGGGAAGATATCTGAAAGAAAGTGATATTAATTGTGATTATCTTCTCTCTTAATAATAGGATTTTGGGATACCGCATTTGCTGTTTTCCAAGCTTCTTCAACATATTTTTCTTGGGTAGCCCAGTTTCCTTCTATTTTTCCTTCTTTCGTGAGCAAACCTAATTTTTTACGTATTTTAACTGGTACTCTTCCATATGTTTCATTTTTGAATGCTGTACCTGGTAAAGGCATGAAAACATGTGCTCTTATAATAGCACTCTCTTTTACTAAATATTCAACAATATTTATAGACTCCATCTCGTCTTGTTCGGATGCTCCAGGGAGTCCAAAAATGAAATCTACAATTGGCTGGAATCCTTCAGAAATTAGAATATTAATTGCCTTGATTCCTTCTTCTACTGTATGACCTCGCATTATTCTTTGTAAAACTTTTTCACTTCCTGATTGAAGGCCAATGGAAATTCTTCTGTTTGTTATAAGGGGTTTAACAGCTGAAACTAGGTCTTCTGTGACTGTTTCAGGTCTAACTTCTCCTGGGAAGGTTCCAAAATAAACACTTCTTATGCCTTCTAATGAGGAAATTGATGATAATAGATGTAAGATAGCTTCTTTGTTGACAGAACGTGAACTTTTAGACATATATCCAAACGAATTAGGAGTTATAAATCGAATATCACTTAATTTTCTAGGCATCATCCATTTTACTGTATCTATAACAATATCTGGTGATCTATGACGAACATTGTGAAGAAATAAATTTGGTACTTGACAGAATTTGCATCCGAATGAACACCCGCGAGTAATTTCAAGTGGAGGGTACAATCCTCTTTTCTGCGAAACCAAAGGATAATCATTCAAATCAATCAATGGTGGGTTAGATTTTTTTACTATCTTTTCTCTATTATCATCAAAATATGCAACACCTGGAGTTGCTTTTAAATCTCCTTTTTCTAAGAATCTATTAAGAAAGTCTGATATAGAATATTCTGCTTCGCCAATAAAAGCATAATCAAATCCCATTTTGAGGGTGTTCAAAGGATCCCCAGATGGATGACTCCCACCGGCAATGAAGGTAATTTTTCTAATTTCTGAATAAGAAAGGTTATCATAAAATTGCTTCATTTGTGCATAAATTTCTGTTAACTGGGCTGACCTGAAAGATATAGCTACTACAATTTCATCATATTTATTTAGATGTTTTTTTAGAATCTGCGAATTCAAACTTTCAAATGTTTTTAAATCTAAATTCCTCAACCTTTCATCTCTGTCAATGGTTGCAATTAATGGTGTTAGGCTGTAAAAATTTTTCTTTTGTAAATCAACTAAAATTGCTTTAGAATTGCTTGTCAAGCGGATTCTCTCCAGACAACTTCTACATCTTCCGGCCTAAAATGCTGATCTACAAGAGTATCTTCAATTTTTGTTCTTATTCCAGATTGAAACATTAAGATTCCTAACCAAGCTATCATCACACCATTATCTATAGCTAAATCTGCATTTAAACCCTTGAAACGTGCATCATGTGAAGAGGCCATACATTCTAGCATCTCTTTCAAGCGATTATTAGAAGCTACACCACCTGTAACCATAACTTCATTCTTCTTAGTGTGAGCTAAAGCTCTTTCTGTAACTTCAACTAGCATCGCAAATACAGTTTCTTGCAAACTAAATGACAGGTCTTGTATAGTGTGAGAACCATTTTGTAGAAGTTTAGATACGTGAGTTAGAATTCCTGAAAATGAGACATCCATACCTTTTATCACATAAGGGATGGAAATATACTTTTTTCCTTTCAAGGCTTCCAATTCAACAACTCTTCCCATTGGATGTTTTGAGTCACTCAAACCAGCATTTCTTCCAAAAACATCTAAACAGTTTCCTACTGGAATATCTAAGGTTTCCCCAAAAACTCTATATCTCCCTTCGGAATATGCAATAATTTGTGTATTACCTCCAGAAACATATAGAACGACTGGATCTTCCAAATTACCAACATATCTACCTATTTCCACATGAGCAATAGGATGATTAACAGCTATCAAAGGTTTATTTATCGCTAAAGATAAAGTTCGAGCCGCAACAGCCCCAACTCGGAGACATGGTCCTAACCCTGGTCCTTTTGTAAAAGATACTAAATCTATCATTTCTGAGGATATTTTTGCTTCTTTCAAAGCTTTCCCGATTGCATCGGCAATATTCATGGAATGAAACTCAGCTGCTTCTCTTGGATGGATTCCGCTTCCATGAGGAGGTTTGTATGTTTTTTTTACATTAGCGAGAATGTCTCCTTTATTAGTTATTATTCCAATACCTAATTTATCTGCTGAGCTCTCTATTCCTATTGATATCATTGTTTGATTCAGAAACGTTACACAGTTTAAAAATCTATTTTAACAGAATAGTGAGGAGATAAGTTTTTGTAATCCTTATTAGTAATTTTAAGTAGAATGCCAGAAATATTACAACCAGTCTATTTGTGGGAAAAACAAGAAAAAGCTCTAGAGAAAAAAAACTACTATTTAGGAAATTTACTAGTTGTAGTTACTTCTTTCTTTTACTTTGTCTTTTTTTCCATTGCAGTTTCAGGGAGTATGTATCCTCTTTTAAAACAAGCAGAAACTGATTTTGCCGATAAATTTAGTATAGTTGTAATATTTCTAAAAGTTTTCACTAGTAGATATTGGGCAACATTTTTGCTTTTTATTCCCCTTATTTTACTAACAACATTCCTCTCTTTTCTTATAACTAAAACATATTGGAGTGACTTCCGTACGAATATAAAATATTTGAAGTTGGATTTAGCTCCTCTATCAACTAAAACAAAGATAAAGATTCTAGTCAAAGATTTCAGTAAAATAGTACTCGTTTCACTTATAGTTTTTACTTTAACTGAAATACTTGTTTTTGCTGCAAGTTCTATCATTCTCACGTTTCTCTTACCTATTGTTGTAAATGATTTTAAGCTAGCCTTAACACCAGGTTATACAATTTTTCTAATTGCACACATTATTCTCTACCCATTATTCACATGGTTATATCAAAGATTAATTTCCAAGCGTTTAGTAAGTTCAACATCAATTGATCTTCGAGAATTTATGAACGAAGAAGGAGATATAGACCTAAGGAAGTGGAGAGACAAAACTTGGGGGAAAAAGCCCTACTCTTATGATTGGGATAGTGAAGAATTCTATCCGATTGTATGTCCTTCATGTGCTTCTGTTATATCGAGTAATTTCACTGAATGCCCCATATGTCAAGCAGATTTGAAAGAAGAAATTGAAGAAATTATAGAAGAAATGAAAAATCAAAAGGATAGTGAGACTGATACTGAAGAAAATACTATAGGAAAAGAGAAAATGGATGAAAAATCCGACGATAATACAAAAAAGTAAAGATATTTTACTTTACACAATAGCAAAAAATATGCTACCCGCAATGATACCAAGTACTAGAATTAATAACAATCCTGAAATTACTGCATTTCGAATTCTGGATTTCCTTAGGCATGAAGGACATAAAGTAAGTTTTTCTTTTTCATTTTTTTGAGCAGCAAACATTGAGGAAAGAGCGTTGGTTTTCCAGTAAGACATTGAACATTTGTAGCACAGAATTCTCCCACAATTTTCGCATTCTTTAAAAGCTTCTGTTTCTGGGTGGTAATAGCAATATTTTGGCATGGTAATCCCTCAAGATAGTGCCTCAGTCAAAAGTCGATCATCATCATTCAGCTCGTTGCAACAACATCACAGGCTAATAAATTATTTTTTATGTGTTTTAAAAAATTTCTATTTCGTTGAAACTATTGAAACTATTTTATCAACAATAAGTTTTCGAACTTGCTGGAGTGGTTTTTGGCTACTTTCCAATTCCACTATAGGGAGTTTTCGTATTTTAGTTTCATTAACAATGTGATCATGTACTTTTCTAATCTCTTCAAAATGTTTAATTAAATCCTCTTTTTCTTGAGTGTATTGTGAGTTCAAATTTTCAAGATGTTGTGCAGAATCAGAGAGAGCGAGAGTTATGAAAATTACATTCGTTTTTTTTCGAATTATTTCATCAAAAAACGCTGGCAGTAAATGTTCTCCTTCAACTACTATGGAAACACTTTCAATTTCAGCTCTCGATAAAACAGCATCAACACCCATGTTAACAAATTTTGCATGGTTTTCAAATCCTATTATCACTTCATCCAATCTGCTACTATAGATGGGTCTAAGTTTTTTATATGCATTATATGTAGATGCATGAAGTTCAGGAGTTACTTCTGATGAAAGAATCTTACGAAGAACATCTCTTACAACATCAGTTTCTATAATATGCTGAATCCCTAGATCTGATGCAATTTGTCTAGATAATGTACTTTTACCTACACCTTTAGCTCCTGTTATTAGAATCCATAATGGAATACCTGTATCATACCAATTTTCTATAAGAATATACTTTTCCGCAATATTCTCATTATACTTGCTTTTTAGATGATTATATACAAATTTATCGAAATAGCTTTTTGATAACTTATTTTTCTCTAATCTAAGTAAATCGCTGTAAATATGATTCGAAAATTGATAACCTTCAGATATGGAGAAACCAATTAATTCTAACTTTTTCGCAAGAAAACCTCTTGAAAATAAGCGGTTAATAGTTCCTTTTATGAAAATTGTTGGCTCAACTACCATTTATTTATCATCTCAAAGTTCAACGAGAATATTATTTTTATTATACAATAAAAAAGTATGAATTCTTCTATTTAAAGCCTATGAATTATTATTCTCAATTCAAGAATCAAAGAAGTCAAGTATTTTCCTCTGTTTATACAATTGTAATCCTATACTATCAAGGTTTTTTTGAATGTAACCCGGTGTTGAGCAAAAAAGATGAACATTTCTTTTCCAGATTGTTTCTAATTCTTCATTTCCTTTAAAAGCATTAGTTTTTCTCCAGTTTTTTCGCCTATTATGATATATACCATAGTCATTCGAAAAAACCAAATATCCAACAAAGATATTTTTATCTAAAAAATTTGTTAGTTTTTTTCTTTTCTTTTCTCTAAGGATAAGAGATTTTAAGTACTCTAATAATTGTCCTTCGAACTTTGTTTCCTCGCTCGCAGATATTTTATTATAGTTTTTTATTTCAAAAATCAAATAGTAAACCACATCATTGATAACTCGTTTTGCAAGTATATCAACCCTTTTTCTACCAATTTTTCTCTCTTCCCAAACTGAAAAATTATTAGCGGAAAGATATATAGCTATCTTTTCTTGTGCCAATTGCCAATCAAGTTTTTCTTTTTTCTCGGTATCATGCATTTAGGTTCACTATGAGTTATTTTCCCCACTTTCCCCACTTAAGGGTAGTGGTAATAATTTTGAGGACTCTTCCCAACCCAAGAACGTGGATAGTAGCGTAGCTTAAAGCAGTAGCATAGGGAGTCTCAAGCTCTGGGATTACACCTCCAACACACAGTGTTAGCGGAGGTGAGGGGGTTCATCTCCTCCCCGGGACTCATTACTGGAGACAGTGTTATTGAGAACCTTAGGTTCTCACTCCAGCTCCGGGGGTAAGCAGATGACTCTGCTTTGTCTGTAGCCATTGGCTCAAGACAGGGAAGACACGAAAAGAACTGAGTGGAAAAAACTTTCCACTAACTTGATCTTTTATTGAAGTGTATTTTGGTTGCAGAACGTATTTGATCAATCTTTTTGCTATATTCTTCGCTCCATTCAAATCTGCATTAAGGTTATACCCACAAGTATGGCAGATGAATGTTGGTTGGTTAGGACGGGTAGTGTGATAGGATCCACAACGAGAACAACAAGAAGATGTCCACGATTCACCGATGCTAAGGATTCTATATTCTTCCCATCCGTGTAAAGAGAGCTTGAATTTGAGCAATTCTGTCACCCTCCTGTAGTTCCATTTGTGGATACTTTTACGGGAGTGGGGATGGAGATTACCTCTATAGTGACTCTTACGGATATGAATAGGAAAGCCTACCACCACATAGAGATCATATCTCTTTCCAACAGAGAGTATATACTTGACTAACTTGTTGGTATAGGTGTGGTCGGTTAGTTTATGTTCCGTTCTTTGTCTCTTTCTGAGCGATTTAAGTTGGTGGAAAAGATCGTTTCTCTTGTTTACACTCAAACCAGTTTTAGCTAAAATTTTCTGCAGTTTAGCGATTTTTCTTTCTTTTTTCTTTTGTAATTTTTTTCGTGTCTTATCAGACCAGAATCTGATCTCATGACGATTGATGGCTCCTTTCGGAGTTAAGAGTGCACTTACTGCACGTTTGTTGATTCCTAGATCTATCCCCAGCACAGCTGGAGGACGAGAGGAAAAGTACTTATCTGGTACATGAAGCAAGATGAAATGTACCCACCATTCCTTCTTCTTGGGATAGTAGAGCACTTCGAGCGCCTGTATTTTTCCCTGGTGGAGGCTATGTTCATGATAAGGGGAACAGGCTAAAGGTAACCACAATTTCTCGTGTTTGTGAGTTCTGTTCTTCTTTGTATCGAGGGAGTCTCTTATCCCTACCCACCATCGGGCAATAGAGTTGGAAGGAGAACAAGTAAGAATAAACCTTTTACTATGGGCTAGCTGTGTACGAGGGATTTTTTTTAGTGGAGGATCTTTAACAGGAGCTGAATTATTTGCTTGTTGACTGTGGTAGATGGCTACAGCATTGTCTCTACATTCCTGCAATTCATTCTGGGAGCAGCGGGGAAAGCTCTTTTTCAAATCATGTCTAACTGTAGGTCGTTTGGGTAGTTTACTCTTCTTATATGTGATAAGCGTAAGATGGTCTAGTTTTGCTTTACTCACCTTCTTCTTACCCTTCTTTTTTGTTACTATTTGCTCTTCATTGTGATATGTTACTTTGAGGTACTGCTTGATTATTCTTGTATCTCTCCCCGTAATTTGCTCTAGTCTTCTTCTCTTCCGTGTTGTGATTACCTCTGCTTTAATTCTCACTTTTACAGTCGTTCTCACCCCACTTCTCGTCATTCTTGAATCATTATTTTTATTAGATTTCCCTATAAAAAGCTAACTTAAATGTGGTAAAAGTGGGGAAAAACAATCTTGTATGTTTAAACTGAATTTTCCCATTCTTCAAACTTTGCAGCTGATTTGTAGTCTTTGTTTTGGATATCTATTTCTTTTGCTTTGTTATAACATTCTCTAGCTTCTGATTTTAGTTTTAGTTCTTCGTATAAAATACCTAAATTAGCCCATGAAATAGCTTTCCTTGGTTCGATAGTAGTTGCTTTTTGGTAACACTCTATAGCTTCATCATAACGTTTTTGCTCCTTTAATACATTACCTAGATTATTTAATGTAGCGTGGTCATCAGAATTTAAGCTCAATACCCTTTGATATATCTCTTCAGCTTTCTTATACAATCTTAATTCTTGATAGGCTAAAGCTAAATTGAATAAAATTTTAGGGTCGTCATCTGTTACTGATATTACTTTTCTAAACGCCTCGCTTGCTCCTAAGTAATCTTTGGCTTTCATTAAAAGATCCCCTATCTTATTCCACAGTGTTGATTCGTCCCAAGGTAGTGATGAAGAGACTAGTTTAAGCACTCTGACTAATCTTTTGTCATCATGTAAAACTGATAATATCGAAGTTATTTTCTTCAAATATTTCTGAACAGACTTGCCAGAGAGAAGGAGTTCTTCATAGGTGCTTATTGCATCATCAACCATTCCCATTCTTTCATAAACTAATCCTAAGTTTTCTAACAATCGTGTATCATCTGGGAATTTTTGAACACCAGCTTGCAATATTTCAAAAGCTGTTTCATATCTTTTTCGTTCAATAACGCCTTCAACAAACTTTACAATAGATTCTGCAGATGGCATCAATTGCAATTGTTCAATAAAATAATCATAATCACTATGCGATTCAATAGTGGAAATCATTCTTCCTGCTAATTTCCATCCTGCAGAATAATCATGATCAAGGGTTAATGAGGATTTTAATGCTTTTATTGCTTGATCATTTTTATGCTGAGCAAAAGAGCATTCTGCTAAACCATTCCAATATTCCGGTATATTATTTTTTAATTGAATAGCTTTTTTGAAGTTTTCTTCAGCTATTATGTAGTGTTTACCTTCAAAAGCTGCTTTCCCGGTAAAATAATGAAGAATATGGCTTTCGGGGTAGCTAGTAGTTGCACTTGATAATAATATTAGGGCTTCATTTGGATTGCCATTAGATAATGCTTCCTGTCCATCTACAAATTCTCTTATTGAATAGAGTTCCCTCAATTCTTGTTCGTATTGTTGTTGCATTTCCGTAGATTCTTGAATTCTATTGCTTAAAGAACGAAGAGACGCATGTAAAGGGTAAGCTGATGAGATATTAAGAACACGATAAGCATCTGATTCAGGATGTAACTTCTCCTTTGATGATTGTTCCAGAAACTCGGGGGGAAGATAAATATAACATTCCATTGATTTAATGTGATTCCCTTGATGTAAGTATATTGTCATCAGATTTGCCCAAATAAAGTAGTTTTCTGGTTTACTTTTTAGCAAATTTTGATATATATTCACTGCTAAATCATATTCGTGGATTTCTGTAAGTAGATTAGCAATAATCAAAATTTCATCTGATTTGTCATAAGGAAGGCTGGCTAAATTGTTTTTTATTGTTTTTTTAAGATCACTGAAGTGTTGAATAAAACTACTAAGAAAATGTTCATCCTTCCAGATGAATAGAAGTGAATTTATTTCTCCTGGAAGGTAACATGCATAAATTTTAGTTGTAGCTTGAATTATCTCAGATGATATAGTTTCCACTAATAACGTGGTATCATCTATGATTTCATCTATTTGCTTCGTTTCTTTATGCAATATAAGCAACCTCCAGGTTACTATTGAATTCCGGTGGAACCCCTTGAATTCAAATCATATTTTTAGATTCTAATATGATTCTCTATAGTTTTATTCTGGTATGAAATAAATAAATACATTTGTTGTATTTAAAGCTTACTAACTGTTGAATTTACGAAGTATAGGATTTTTTAGCTTTTTTTATCTTATTTAATTGATAATCACTTTATATCTTGAATTCAGTAAAATTTTTTGATAGATGAACTTTTGTGCAAAACCTTTTAATCACAATAAATTAAAGAGGCAACAACTCCTATGTTTGATTCTAATCGAAAAATTGCGTATCTTGAAACTGAAGGTTATGAATTCTGCCCTGATTGTGGTAAACTCTTAGAATTTACTAGATCACAAGTTAGGTGCCCAAAATGTGGTTTCATCAGAAAGAACGGTGATGCTTCAACGAAGAGTACCCCTATCATAGAAAAAACCAATGAGCTTCATAAAGTCAAAGATGGTGAAACAAAGAAGACTCAATCCTCAACAAACAACAAATCATGGGAATATTATTTTCCATATATCAAAATCAGACCTCTTCAGAGGCAAATCATAGATATAATCTCAAAATGCTACGAAAAAAAAGCTCATTCGATTGTGCAAGCAGCAAATGGTATAGGGAAAACAATTGCAACATTATCACCCCTTTTACAATATAGTATAAACGAAAACAAAACCATAGTTTATTGTTGTAGAACTCATCAACAACTTTCTAGAGTTATTTCTGAATTGAAAATGATAAAGCAATTAGCTCCTGTAACAGGAATTGCACTTCGAGGAAGAAGAGAGTTATGTTTACATCCTATCATACAAAAATATTCAACCGATTCAACAAATGCTGCTGAAATATGCCGTTATTTAAAGAAAGATGGTAAATGCGTATATTTCGCCAATCTTGCAAAAAAAGATAAGTTAAAAAAATTAGCTGAAATTACTGCGAATCAAGTTTTTGATAGTAAGGATTTGATGGAAATTTCTAAAACTCTAGAGGTTTGTCCTTTTGAAGTATCCAAAAACCTTGTAAAAGATGTTAATGTAGTAACAGCTAGTTATCAATATCTTTTCAATCCCCATATCAGAACAACGTTTCTCAATAGTCTAGAAAAGGATTTATCTGATATTATAGTTGTGATAGATGAAGCACACAATTTACCTTCTACTGCTATAGATGCTAGTAGCTCATCTCTTTCTTATTATACACTAGATCGTGCGATGGATGAAGCTCTGAAATTCAAACAAGGAACAGAATATGACGTTATAGAAGCAATTTCCTCTGTTCTCAAAGATAGTTCCAAAGAACTAGACACTGAAGTTGAAGTAAGAATTGATCCAAATGACTTCTTAAGGAAAGTAGAAAAACGCTCAAAAATTGAAATCAATTCAAATGTTGTTCATGCGATTGGAAAATTGGGAGAGCTAATTAAAAATGATCAAGCGAAAAGAAACAAAGCTCCAATTGCTTTTTCTTCTGCAGTTGAAAGGCATCTAGAACATCTTTTGGAATCAAAGGATAGACATGATTATGCTCATTTTATTTCTATGTACCAATCAAAAAGAGGAGATTCACAACCTAAACTCATCTCATTATCTTTGGATCCACGAACAGTAACAGAAGAAATCTTCTCCAATGTTTATTGTTCAGTATCTCTCTCTGGGACATTAGATCCTATTGAATCTTATATTTCATTAATAGGAATGCAAGATAGAGAAATACTTGAAATTTCTTTACCTTCTCCTTATGAAAAAGAAAATGTTTTTACTATTGTTATTGATAAAGTTTCTACAAAATTAGCTGATAGAAATAAGGTTACTTTTTCAATAATGGTTAAGGTGATAGAAGATGCTATTAAAGCAACACCAAAAAATGTTGGAATCTTTTGTGCAAGTTATTCAATAATGAATAGTCTTATAGATGCCGGTTTAGAAAAAGTGGTTTCAAAACCCCTTTACATTGCTATGAAGGGTATATCGTCAAAAGAAAGTGATGAATTAATTCAAAAATACAAGAATGAAGCAAAAAATACAGGTGGAGTATTACTTTCGGTATTAGGTGGTAGAGCATCGGAAGGAAGTGATTACCCTTCTGAACAAATGCATACAGTAATAATTGTGGGTATTCCTTATGCAAGACCCTGTCCTACTGTAGATGCTTCAATTGAGTATCTTGAAAGTAAATTTCCAACGAAAGGACGTGAATTTGGTTATAATATTCCGGCATTAACAAGAGCTTCGCAAGCTGCTGGGAGACCAATACGAAGTTTGGAAGATTATGCAGTTGTAATTTTACTGGATTATCGCTTTGCCAGATATTATTATAAAAAACACATTCCCCTGTGGTTGACTCAAAATCTTAAAGTTGTTCAACCTAAAAATGAATCAATATATAAGAATGTAAAGAAATTTTTTGATTATCATTATCATTAAATTTTCCATTTAGAAACAATTTTATTCTCTTAATAAAAAATAAGGTGATGAAAGCAACTTTTATCCTTCCATTAACTGAAAATATTGTTAAGATTCTGGAAAAAATAGCTGAGAATTACAAGACTGATGTTAAGAAAGAAGATATGAAAGATGGTTATTTTATTTTAGCAAAACCTAAACTACAAATCGCCTCCGCTGTCGAAACTAGCAATTATATTATTCATGTTTGGGGTGCATCGGAAGAAGACATTAATTACCTAACAACAATGTTTGACAACCCCATACGAACATCCTCTGAAAAACTTTCTACGTTAGAATTTGCTCAAGAGCTTTTAATTCTTCCAAATATTGATAGTTTATCTAAAGATGAAATCATAGATTTTATGCAACTGAGTGAACAAGATTATGATCAATACAAAAAGCTGTTAAGACTATCTGTGATGAGACAATCCCCCCACCATGCAGTGGAACAAGTACATAAAATTCTTGAAAAAAAACAGTAATAGATATTGTAACTCTTCTAGTCACCTTCTTCTGAAATCTGTTCATCCGGCAGATATTTAATACAAACTCTCCTAGTGTAGTATATGAAATATAACAGTAAAATATTTATTCTTACTTTTTTATTGATTATACCACTTTTAGCTAACAATGTTGCTAGTTCTACAGCTTATACAAATGTACATCCTGAAGAACAAGTAGTCGATGAGATCACAACAACTCCTTTTACAGGAGTCACAACAATAACTATGTTTAGCGGTCCTGATTCAGCTTATGATGTTGTGTATAACTCAGTATTAAATGCTCAAACCTCATTCTATCTTGAAGTATACACTTTATCCAGTGAAGCATTAGTTGATGCATTAATAGCTGCTAAAGGTAGAGGTGTCAATGTGATTGTTCTGTTATCTCATGATAGAGTTAGCGGATATGAAGATGATTATACTGAAGAATCTGCTTATAGATTGGTTAGTGCAGGTATAGATGTTTTATGGACAAGTTCAACTTTCAGATTTACTCATGCAAAATTTTGGGTTGTTGATAGCCAGACTGCTTATGTCTATTCAGGTAATTGGGCACCGTCTAGTATTCCAGTATCACCAGCAGCAAGAACAAATAGAGAGATGGGATTAGCTTTTAATGATACCTTAATAGCAGAATATTATGAGAATGTTTTTTTTGATGACATGCTAATATCTACCCCTTATACTACAATTACAACTACAGGGAGTCTTCAAGCTGAAGATAGTGGAACATATACACATCCATTTACGCAAACTACTATTACAGAATATGCTGAAGTCACTCCGATATTCTCTCCAGATAATAGTTATGAACTTGTTTCGGAGCTTATTCAATCTGCTCAGAGTACAATAGATGTTGAACTACAATATATTAAGTTTGACTGTGACGCTTTAAACGACTTAATTGATGCTGCTTTAAGAGGTGTTTCTGTAAGAGTTCTAATTCCTAAACCCGGAGTGTCCAATGAAAATGTCACTGAAGTATTAATCAACGCTGGAGCTTCTGTTAGGTTTTTCAAGGGATTGGGGCATAATCACAACAAATACATTTCAGTTGATGGTGAAATAGTACAGATTTCAAGTATAAACTGGTCAAACAATTCTTTTGTTAATAACAGAGAAGCAGGAGCTATCGTTAAAAACCCAACTGTAGCAAGCTACTTCAAAGCTATTTTTGATTTTGATTGGGATCAAAGCGAAATACCTTCAGGTTATATGTCTCCAATAACAGTAATATCTCCTAAGAATGGAGCTATAATTTCAGGCACTCATACTTTTCAAATCGCATTTAATCTACTAAACTTTACATCAGGTGATTTATACATTGACGATTTATTAGTTACTTCATGGAGTAATCCAAATGGCACTGTAACATTTGATCTTATTACAACATCTATTTCTGATGGTTATCATAAGATAAACGTGACTGGAGATGTTGATGGTGGTGATACTATAACAACTGACCAATGTGTAAACATTATCAATACTGATGACTGGAAATTACTGATAACTGAAGTTAGATTTGATGCTTCTAACGAACCAGAGGGTGAGTACTTCGAACTGTATAATTATTTCGATTTTACTGTTTGTATAGGTAGTTGGATTGTTTCTGATAAAGAAGATGATTATGTTTTACCCACTGATGCAATAATTGCATCTGAAGAAGTTCTCATCTTTTCAAGAGATGAAGCCGTATTTATAAGCGAAATGGTTGATTTAGGTGTAGATTATAATCTTCCAGACTTTATTTACACAGATATCCTACTTGCTAATACAGGAGATGAGTTAATCCTTTATGATTCAGATGAGATAATTAGAGATGCTGTAGTTTGGGGTTCAGGAAGTGTATCAGGTGTAGTTGCATGGTCTGGCACTGCTAGTGCGTCTACCACTCTTCAGAGGGATCCAGCTCAAACCGATACTAACAACTGTAATGAAGATTTTCAATTATTGGCACCCTCTCCCGGTGTAGTATCTGTTGAATCAATAAATGAATTTGTAGGATTTAGTAGCCCTATAATTATAATATCATCTATTATGTTTTATGGCTTAGCAAGTATAATAATTAGGAAAAGAAGGAAATAAACTTCCTTCAATAATTCCTTCTTATTTTTTGCCTTTTTATATTAAAATCAATCTTAGTTTACAGCTATGATATTGGAGAATCCTATTCCTATTGTTACTGAGAAAGAGCTCAATTTTAATTCTATAGTGCTTTATATGGATTTGGATGCTTTTTTTGCTTCAGTTGAAATACGAGAACAACCTAAGTTAAAGGGATTGCCTATAATAATTGGTGGAGATCCAATAACAAAGAGAGGTGTGGTTTCAACTTGTTCTTATGAAGCTAGAACATTTGGAATCCATTCAGGTATGCCCATATCACAAGCTGTAAAACTTTGTCCACAAGTTAGAATTATTAAATCCACACATGGACTTTATAGTAAGGTTTCAAAAAATATTATGAAGATAGTTGGTTATTATTCTCCAAAAGTAAAGGTTTCCGGTGTAGATGAAGCATATTTAGATGTTTCTGATATAGTGTCTGATTATGAAGAAGCTGAGAAATTAGCATACGAACTTAAGGATGATATTTATGCATCAGAAAAAATAACCTGCTCAATAGGTCTAGCCCCTAACAAAATATTAGCTAAAATAGCCTCTGGTGAGGATAAACCGGATGGATTGAAGATTGTAAAACCTTTTGAAATTGTGGATTTTTTAGCCCCTCTAAAGATATCTACTATCCCTGGAGTAGGTAAAAAATCCGAGAGTTCTTTTAATAAAGACCGTGTTTACACTTGTGGAGATTTGAAGAATTTATCTTTGTCTAAAGTTGTTCATAATTGGGGAAAAAGTGGATTAAGGCTTTGGAAATTAGTTAATGGTTATAATACAGAAGAAATGAGTGATGATAAATTCTCTAAAAGGGATCGTAAATCAATTAGTGATGAAAGAACATTTTTCAACCCATTAACAAAGTGGACAGATGTTTGGTTTTATCTAAATGATTCTATTAAAACCATTGTTTCCTCAGCTCAAAAAAAGAATATGCAATATCGTACTATTACATTAAAAATTAGGTTTAGAAATTTCAAAACAGATACTCGAAGTCATACAATTCCATGTTATTGCAAT
>BPTO01000018.1 GCA_023705985.1 Candidatus Heimdallarchaeota archaeon
ATTCAAGATTGGATAACAGAAACTTCAGAGGACAGCATTCTGGATAGATATAATGTAGGTAGTGGTGACGTATTTTCAGTTGTTTCAAATGCTGAATGGCTTCTTTATGCAACAAATGAGATAGCTAAGTTACTTGGATATTCTGAAGTTGCGGCAAAAACTAAAATTCTCCATAACAGAGTAATAAATGGTATAAAAGAAGAACTTCTAGACCTAGTTTCCATCCCTGGAATCGGAAGAGTAAGAGCTAGATTGTTGTTCAATAAAGGTTATACTTCTCAAAAAATAATAAAACAAACAAATCCTGCAGAAATGCAGAAAATACCTGGTATAGGAACAGAGATAGTTAAATCAATCTACAACCATTTATTTGGAGAAAAAAAGTCTTTTGAGATGTTACAAGAATTACCTAGAGAAGAATCTGAAGATAATTCAAGTGAACATTCTCAATCTCAGAAGAGTTTAGAAGATTTTTTCACAAAATAAGCAATGTTTTAAAACTATTTTCAGAGTCTTATTTTTGATAACATGTTAGATGAAAATCTATTATCAGATGAGCTTGAAAGAATTCAACTCGATTTTGAGACACTTGAAATAACAGTTATGTGTAAACAAAATCTTGAAGAATTTACTTTAGGAGAAAGAAAAATCAAGCTTACAGAAGGAGTAAAAATTAAATTGCCATATTGGCTAGCTATATTACTAGCGAAAGAAGATTATGTAACAATTGAAGATTTATCTGATTTTGATTTTCCAGAATTACATGAAGTCACAAGGAAAGAGAGAGAGAATATAAGCCTTCAAAAGATTGACCAATTCTTCTATATTTTAGCACGCAAAACATTTGATGAATTACAGAAGAAAGAGAAAGTGATATCGTTTAGACAACAACAATCAATAGAAACGAAAATTAGAGAATTTATGACAGTAAGGCTTTCCAAAATAATTAAAATAGCAGAGAAAGGAAAAAACATCACTAGTAAGACTAGGAACTTTACTCCTGAAGAAAAATGGTTGTATGAAATAGTGGTAGATGCAGTAGAAAAATGGAAAGAATTAGTGAAAAAACCAAAAATTCTATCAAATGATATTTGAACTGATAACTTTATATTCAACTTTGGAAAATGAATAATATGCCTAAATATATCTTTGTCTGTGGAGCTTTAATATCAGGGTTAGGCAAGGGAGTAGTTAGCTCAGCTATAGGAAGAAATTTCCAAATTCGTGGTAAGAAAGTTGATGTAATCAAGGTTGACCCTTACTTAAATATCGACGCAGGCACTATGAACCCTTTTGAACATGGTGAAACTTATGTTACATCTGATGGTTCAGAAATTGATATTGATTTTGGCCATTATGAAAGAATGCTTAATTTAGAAATGAGAAAAGATCAAAATATCACAACTGGCCAAGTATACCTTAATGTCATTGAAGCAGAGAGAAGAGGAGATTTTCTTGGCAAGACAGTTCAGGTAATTCCCCATATTACTGATGAAATAAAACGTCGTGTCAAGAAAGTAGCTGATAGAGACCCAGATCTTGATGTTCTTATTATTGAAATTGGGGGTACCATTGGTGACATTGAAAGTCAACCCTTTTTGGAGGCTCTCAGACAGCTTAGAAGAGAAATGTCTAGTGATGATTCGCTTTTAGTTCTTTTAACATATATTATGATCCCTCCTAATTTAAATGAACAGAAAACAAAGCCAACTCAACATGCTGTTAGAGAACTTCAATCTATGGGGTTGAACCCAGACATAATTATTGCTCGAGGAGAAAAATATCTTGCACAGCAAGCAAAAGAAAAAATTATCATGTATTGTGATGTTCCAGCTAATGCAGTATTTTCCCTTCCAGATCTTGAACATGTTCTAGAATCTCCTATTTATTTGGATAAACAAGGTTTAGGATCAACATTGAACCTAAAGCTTAGATATGAAGATGTTTCTGCAGATTGGTCTGCAGATGAGAGAATAATCGAAAAATTCCTTCATGCAGATGATATTGTGAATATTGCTATAACTGGGAAGTATACTCGTCTAGCTGATTCTTATATTAGTGTTAAAGAAGCCCTTAAACATGCAGCAGCCCACAACAATGCTAAAGTTAATGTTGAATTTATTGATACTGAAGATTTTGAAGACAGTGCAAACAGAATAAATGAATTAAACAAGTATGATGGCATACTAGTTCCAGGTGGATTTGGCTCTAGAGGAATTGAAGGAAAAATAAATATAATAAAGTATGCAAGAGAAAATAAAATCCCATTTTTAGGCATCTGTTATGGATTTCAATTATCTGTGATAGAATATTCGAGAAATGTATGCAATTTAGCAGGGGCTAACTCTGCGGAAATTGATTCTAATACACCTTATCCTGTTATTGATATACTCCCTGAACAAAAGACAATTACGAGAAAAGGAGGAACCATGAGATTAGGGAAACACAAGATTTTAATCAATCCAGGATCCAGATTTGAAGCTATATACAAATCGACTTCAATTTTCGAAAGACATAGACACAGATATGAGGTTAATCCCGATTATATTGAGTTATTAGAGAAAAGTGGTCTTGTATTCTCAGGAAAATCTGAAGATGGAAGAAGAATGGAGACTTTAGAAATTGCTGAAAATCCCTATTTCATAGCAACACAGTTCCACCCTGAATTTCAATCTAGGCCCAACAATCCCTCTCCTCCATATTTTGAATTTATTAAATCAGCACTTTCAAAGAAAAACAAAATTGATTAGTTTAGTTTTTATACCAAAAAAATGTCTTTATTATTGGAACACTGTTTACGAAGATTGTGGCGAGTATGTTTCTTAAAGACAAAATAAATAGTGCTATAGACAAAATTTCGCAACAAATACTTAAATACAACGAGCATAGAAAATTGTTTCAAAATTTGTTTCGAAGCGTGAAAAATTCTCTTAACCCATCTGAATTCCCAGTTTCTTTTGGTTTTAAAACAACAGATAAATCATTTGCAGTGAACTGTGCTGAAACAAATATTGAAGGTCTTAAAATCGCAGGTGTAGATGGAGGGATTATTCATCGATCATTGAATTTCTTTGATATAGCATTAATACGCGCTGTTGGTGTTCTTTTTTATTATGTGCCTAACAGTAACCCAATAGTTAGATATTTTCCTGAAGAGAATCCTTTCCCTGATATTGTAACCAGTATTGAACCACTAAATCAGAATGAGATTGAAAGTTTAATATCGATTTGGAGGATGCAGAAAGAGATCAAATGTGCAATTTCCTTGGTTAAAGAGGATCTTCCCGATATTATTATTCTTGATGGTTCTGTTTTGCCGTATATTGATTATAAGATGATTAATCAAAGTGAATTTCTTGTTCATCAGTACCTGAGCCTTAAAACATTATACAGACAACTATATTCTCTCTGCCAGAAGCATCATACTGCTTTATGTGGGATTGTGAAAGATTCAAGATCAGCTATTTTGACTGAAAAAATGTCACACTTATTACCACATTTAAGCAAACTTAAAGAATTTGAAAAGCTTCTAGAAATAGACTACCGTCCAATAATAAGGCAGTTAAGAGATACAGATCTATTATTCCAAGTTTTAGACCAGAATGAGCGAACATTTGAGTTTTACTTATCAAACTTCAATGAGAAATTCGATAAAAACTTACCTGATTTCGATATTCACTGCTTTTATCTTAAAACAGCTGAATATGATACTCCTTTGAGAATAGAATTCCCTATTCTTTTTTCAAACCCCCAAGATTTGTCTCAATCAATTTCAGCATTAGTAATTTCAGTATCCAAATATAATCCAGAGTACGGTTTACCAAGTGTCATAATTGAAGCAGATGCACGGGCTAGATTACAAGAAGTTGATGCAGATATTTTGATAGATGAAATCGCTTCAAAAGTAGGATATTCTAGTTTCTCTCTCCAAAAAAGAAGAGCAAGATCTCCATTCGCAAAAAGGTGAAGATATGAAAGGAAAAAGTATAGGAACAGTAATTGTTGCGGAAGAAACACCAAACCCATCCGAATTTAGTTTTGTTTTAACAAAGTCAGAAGACGATTTCCGTTTACAGAAAGGAATGTATGTAACTATTCAATCAGAAGAAGGAGAAATTATAGCTTCTGTTCTAAATGTTTTCAAGACAAACAGATATTTTTCATCCCCTTCAGCTGTAAAAGCATACGAAACTAGCGGTAAAACATTAGCGTCGATTTTTCCTGTCGATTCTTGGGAATACATTATTGCACAAGCAAAACCCTTGGGGATATTTACAGAAATAGGTATAAAACGCTTACTTTATCCAGTTTCACCTGGAGATACAGTATATGTACCCGATGCTGGTACTCTATCAAAATTTCTTGGACTTGACCCAGAAAACGGTTTGCTCTTAGGTAAAATAGCTCATCATGATTTAGAAGTAAAAGTTAACCTAACAAGATTTTTACAAAAGCATGCAGCTTTATTAGCAATCTCAGGAGCAGGGAAATCTTACACAGTTTCAATTATTTTAGAAGAACTATTATCTAGGAGTCAAGAGCAAGGAAGAGTAGCTGTAATTTTGTTCGATGTTCATGGGGAATATAAAGGATTAAGTGATGATTCCTCTGAATTCAAGGATAAAATTGAATTCTTTCCTGGCGCATTTATTCAATTTGCAACTCACAAATTAACAGCAGGACAGTTTGCATCATTTCAACCTCAAATGTCAGCTGTCCAAGTTCGAGAGTTATATAGAATTTTAGGAAAATTATACGTAACAAACACAAAACAGGGCAAAAGTTACCTGATTAAAGATATAATTGAAAAAATCGAAAACGATGAAAATATCAATCAAAGAAGTAAAGAAGCACTAATTGGATGGTTTTATACTCTTGAATCTACACATCTTTTTGGTCAATTAGAGAAGCCTTCTTTAGAAGAGGATATAAAAGCAGGAAAGCTGTTAATAGTAGATCTAAGTGATTTTACGAGTTTAAGGAAAAAGCAGTTAATAATGAGCTATTTTCTCACTCAACTTTTTGATTTACGAAAGAAAAACAAGATTCCTCCAACTACAATAATTGTAGAAGAGGCACATCAATTCGCCCCTGAAGCAAGCATTAGTATGGGACTCTCCCGACCTATTATCGAAACAATTGCGAGAGAAGGAAGGAAGTTCTTCCTTTCCCTTGTTTTGATAAGTCAAAGACCTGTGAAACTATCCACAACAGCACTGAGCCAATGCAACACCCACGTAATAATGAGAATTGTGAATCCCTATGATCTAGATTTTATTGGTAGATCTTCAGAAGGTATTGATAGAGAAACAATGGATTCAATAACAACTTTAGGAATAGGGGAAGCTATTATTGTAGGTAATGCAGTAAACCATCCTATTTTCGTTAGTGTCAGAAAGAGAAAAACAAGCGCTCTTCAGACAATGGATTTAGAAGAATCTGCAAAAGCTTATGATACAGACTAGAAAACTCAAAAACACTAATTTGCCATCAAAATGTTTTTAAACATCCCACTTGGCAATATCTTCAGTTAGTTGAACAAGGTGTAACATATGAGTAGCCTTCCAATAGGTACATTAAAAAAAGCATTAGGAAAATTTATCATAATAAGATTAAAAGATAATGTCAAGTATAAAGGAAAACTTGAGAGTTTTGACCAATATATGAACTGCCATCTTTCTGAAGCAGTTGAAATCATAGACGATGAAGAAGTTTCTCGTTATGGGAGCATATTTGTTAGAGGAAACAACATCTTGTTAGTTCGACTTTCAATTAATGAATAATCTTCACTTTTTTACGTTTAATCTTTATTCATTTTCACGAGTATAATCGATGTTATCATTTCTACGTCCTTCCTGCTTCTTTAACTCGTTATACTCTTCAAATTCTTTCTGTCTTTCTTCTCTATACTCCTCAAGCAAGCTTTTAAGAAAACCTTTCTTTTTCTTTGTTTGAATTTTTTCTAAATCTTTCTCAGCTTTTGTTACAATATTATTAAGATCTTCTTCCTTAATAATAGCAATTTCATCTATCCTTATAATTTCTACACTGCTAGAATCAGCCATGGGGACATTTAATTCGACTAGTTTTTCCTTTGCAT
Organism: Candidatus Heimdallarchaeota archaeon; assembly: GCA_023705985.1. Taxonomy (GTDB): domain Archaea; phylum Asgardarchaeota; class Heimdallarchaeia; order Heimdallarchaeales; family Heimdallarchaeaceae; genus 18H4-34. The sequence continues at coordinate 6,101 of BPTO01000018.1, forward strand.
AATATGAAAATTGATCGATATTACCTATTACAGCTTTAATTTTGTAGGAAAGTAAAAGTTCAACAGTTTGCCCTCCTCCACCAGTTGTGTCCAAAATATATACCGAATCTCCAGGACCTAGACCATAAGTTTTTTCAGTTTTCATAATTTCATCTTGAGAAAACTTTCGAATTACTTTCAGTGGAGTCCAGCCTTCATTTCCTCTTAACCAAGCTACTCGTTTAAGCTCCTCTATTCTATCTGCAAAAAACTCCATTTCTCTTTCTAATAATCTCATTTTTTCACTGTAAGAAGATATTAAATTATCTTTCTGTCTTATTATTTTTTCTCTATATATTTGTTTAAAATAATCTGTTTTCCCTTCTTCAAGCTTCTCTTGAAGGTACTCGATTTTTATTTCTAGTTCCTTATTCTCAGAATAGAATTCAGTGTTTTTTCTTCTTTCAAAATCTAAGAGTTCTTCGAGTAAATTTATTTTTTGAAGCAATGAATCAGCTTGTGCTTCAGTGGGTTCCTTCTTGATAATTTTAATATCAGGTGGAGCTTTTATAGGTGCTCGTTCCTCAAATAATTCTTTTTTAATAGATTGTTCAGCCTCTGAAATCGAACTACCTTTTACAATCATATCCTTGATTTCATCACGTAAAGATTGGTTAAAATCATAAAAGAATCTTTTATCAATTTTGTCAAATTCGCTTCTATATTTTTTATAACCGCTGTAAGCGGCTGCAAAAGAATCTCGTTGATGTGCATTTTTAACAGTTATACCCTGTTGCAATGCAAGTGTTCTAGACATTACATTTTTTTCAGCAACAGTCATAACACTCTTTGGTGCATAAATTCTAGCACTTAGCGTTGCTGCAATCTTTTCAACATAGCTGGGATAAGGGTAAACATCACAACAAATAATTGTAGGTTTGCCATAACGAGTTATTTCTCTTATTATTTGACCTCTACTCACCTCTCTAAAACTTGCTATTTTTACGATTCTACCTTTTAAATCTAGAATAGACAATCCAACAGTTAATCCAGGATCAATACCTACTATTAATCTTTTAAGTTTAGATTTTTCTGTAACTTCTTGAGAAAGAGGGATAAATTCTACTCTTTCTTTATTTACAGGTACAACATTAATTCTACATATCTCACCTTTTTGTTTCTTGATAACTTTAGTAACTTCATTAAAAGGTGCATAAACGTTAAAAATAACTTTTTGAGCCCCATATTTGCTCTTAGCTGTGTTTTTATCATAATCAAAATTCTGATCTTTTAGAATTATTTCAACTTTTTTAGCTTCTTGATTTACAGATGTATCCATCAGCCTACTGTATCTAGCTTGAGACCAACCTCCAGCTCCTTTTGATCTAGTTCTAGAAACGATTATTCTTGTTTCATCTTCAAAGGGTTCAATTATATACCCTAATTTTTTACTAGCCAAAAATGCACAAGCTTTTGCAGCGCTTAGTGGAGTAAGTTTTCCAGATATTTTCATTCCGTGATCTCTTATTAATTTTGATAGAGGAGTAAAACCGTGTATAGGTGAACCTGTAACCTGAACTAATTTTGTTACAGGTAAAAGTTGGATACAAAGAAAAGGAATTTGTGAGGGAGAAAGTACAAGCTCATATATATTGTCTGTTGCTAACAAGTGCGCTTTGGCGCTTGTTGTTATACCTAGGAGTTTGTGAATATTAACTCTATCAAACTCCATAAGTACCTTATCTTGCTTGACATCATAAACACAAACAGCAAAGTAATTTTTTCTTGAAGGCGATGTCTGTGGAAGAATGTCCACTCCAATAATTATCGATTCTTCTTTTACGATTAATATCACCAGCTATTTTTTTGTAATGTAATCAATTACCGATTCTAGTTCCATACTTATAGACCATTTCTTTCCAAAGAAGTCAAATAAATGCTCAAAATCTCGAGAAAGAAAATTCATTGCTTCTGGATGATCAGAAGGAATGGCTTGTGGAAAATCTATTATTGTAATTTTTTCTCCGTTTTCATCATAAAGGATATTATATTCAGTTAAATCACCATGAATTAGCTGATAGTCTTTGTAAAGTTTCTTTTCAAATTCGATGGTTTTCTTTAGAACTTTCGTTGGATTTTTCAGATATTTAAAGTTAACAAGTTCTATTCCAGGAATTGGTTCCATTACAATAATGTGTCTGTTGTAATTTACAATTTTAGGAATAGAAAGCTTTGATTTTTGTAACTTAGAAAGAATAGTATACTCTCTATGAGCAGAGACAGCAGCTAAAAAGAATATCGAATAGTGGAATTTTCCATCTAGAAAATCTCTTTTCTTTTTTATATGTTGAAAACTAGGTCTTCCTGTTCTATTAATTTTAATTATAACCTCATTTTCTTCGAAGTCTATAGCGTAGTAAATATCGCTCTCTTTTCCTACTGCTTTCTCTCTACCTACACCGTAGACTGCTTTTTTGTTATAGAGTGCATTCAAAGCAAGAGCATCATGACCTGCAAAAGTTAGAGTGTAACCTACATAATGTCCTTTCCACCTTTGCAATAATTTGAACTTATGGAGTCTAGATATCATAATATCAACATCCTTTTCTCTAAATCCAGAATAAAGTGCTATTTTCTCAAATGGAGCATATTCTCCTCGTTTAAGTAAGGTTTCAACCATTTGTAAAACTCGTATATCTTTAATAGATAAATCCTTGAGTATTTTTGCTCCTTTAAGAGAGAGTGTCATGCTTTTACCTTCTTCTCCTTCGTTTGTTAGTCCGTTATTTGGTTTGTTTTCATTAATTGTATGTATGAGGATAACTTAAAATTGTTTTCCATTTATAATCTATCAGAATGAAAAATAAGAAACAAGAAGTTCGAAAAAGATACGACGCTACAGCTGATAAATATGACAGTAGATATCAACAAATTCAATTCGCAAAATATAGAGAGGTTCTATCATCTATTGTTCTTGAATCAGAAGATGTTTTATTTGATGTAGGCAGCGGAACTGCTTTACTACTAGACTATTTTCAACAGAATAATCTTAATTTCGTTTGTTGTGATTTTTCCTATGAAATGTTATCAGAAGGTAGAAAAAAGCATCCAAATAGCAATTTTGTACGTGCAGATATCGATTATCTACCATTTAGAAAAAATTCTTGCGACATTTTGACTTGTTTTTCAGTGCTTCAGAATTGTCCGAATCCAGCAAAAACTTTTAGAGAATTGACTTCAATTTTAAAAGAAAACGGTAAAATTATATTATCAGTTCTTACAAATATATTCAACTTGGATAATCTTTCTAAAATGGCCAAAGATGCAGATGTAGAAGTGGAAAAAATATGGAAAATGAAAATCGAAGACTACTGTTTAATAGGAAAAAAGAAAGATGAAAAGTCTATTAAATGTTAATAATAACTTTTCTTACTTTTGTTTTACAGACTTTTCTAACTCCATGAACACCAGGCTCGTATCTTGATTCTAGAACTCCAGCTTTTTCTAGAAATTTAATCTGAGCTGATGTATTAGCTTCTGTTTGGTTCATTTTCTTAGCAATATTAGAGATATCCATTTCTTTGTTAACAAGCAATTTCACGATTTTATATCTTGTGGGGGATGAAAGAGCTTTTGATAAGCTAATGATACCTTGTTCATCACTTAATTCTAATGTTTCCGTCATAAAATAAACACCCAATCAATACTATACTACTATTTTACTTTTATTAAGATATTTAAATATTCTGTTTATTTTAAAGCATTTATGTTGTTATATTAAAGAAGTATATATATTATCGATATTTATTAAAAGTAAAATTTTTGTGTGTACTTTCAGTTTTACTAATATGATGTTTTTTTGATTTTTCATTACAATAGTTAAATCTAAATATTTAACTGAATTAAGTGAATTAATCTATAAAACAACTATACTTCAGGGGATAGTATGAGCACTACCATAGAGGAAAAGATCAGGAATTTAGAAGATGAGATCCGAGAAACGCCGAAAAACAAGTCTACAGAGCGGCATATAGGATTTCTTAAAGCTAAAATGGCTAAATTACGTAGAAAGCAGATAGATTTTCAACTTTCTTCTAAAGGATCTACAGGTTATGGTTTTGACATAAGAAGAACAGGCGATGGCACAGTTGTTCTTCTAGGTTTTCCATCAACAGGGAAGTCTACGCTTATTTCCAAAATTACTAGTAAAGAATCTAAAATTGGAGCTTATGACTTTACTACAACTGCAGCTATTCCGGGTATTTTAGCTCACAAAGGAACGAAAGTTCAGATTATTGACCTTCCTGGTATAATTGAAGGAGCACATATCGGTAAAGGAAGAGGAAAGGAGATTCTTGCTGTTGCTAGAGCGGCAGATATGATTCTACTTCTTCTCGAATCTAAACCTTTGGCTCTCAAAATAATCGATACCTACAACATCATAATTGAAGAACTAGGTAAAGTTGCTATAAGACCAGACAAAAAGAAACCATTTATTAAAATAAGCAAGACAGAACGTGGAGGTATATCAATTTCTACCCTTAAAGCTCTTTCTCATATGAGCGAGAAAACTTTTGCAAGCATCATGAGAGAATACAAGATTAGTAATGCACAAGTTACTGTAAGAAGTGATCCGACCATTGATGATTTAATTGATATTTTAGAAGGTAATCGAACATATCCTAAACTATTAGTTGTTATAAATAAAACAGATTTACTATCTAGAAAAGAATTGAAAAATTTAAAGAAAATCTTTCAAGATGCGGTTTATATTAGTGCGTTAAGTGGAAAAAACCTTTCAAATCTAAAGGATATTATTATTGATAAACTAGAATTAATACAAATTTACCTTAAAAAACAAGGTGAAAAGACTGATTTTGAGGAACCACTTATAATAACCAGATATTCAACCATAAAAGATGTATGCGCTAAAATACATCGGAAATTTGAAAAAGAGTTTAGATACGCGGTTATATCCGGTAAGAGTGCAAAGCATCCCAACCAAAGAGTAGGGTTAGATCATGTAATTAAAGAAGGGGATGTTATAACTATAATTACTAAAAAATTCTAAAAAAAAGAAATTATTCTCTCTTGTAGATAATTCTTCCTCCTATGATTGTATAAGCTACATCAACATCACAGAATTTTTCAAGGTCTATTTCATCCAAATTTTTGTCTAAAATAGTTATATCTGCTAGTTTTCCTTTTTCTAACGTACCTTTATCTTTTTCATCTTTTGATACTATTGCAGGATATACAGTAAAACATCTAATTGCTTCTTCTAGAGAAAGTCTCAATTCTGGATTTGAATGAAACAATGCTCCTTTAATACCGTAAAGAGGTCCTAATGGCATTCCATCACTACCAAATATTAAAAGAAGATTCTCATCCAATATCCATTTAAATGGATTATTAAGCAAAGTTCTATCAAGTCCTATTCTCTTCTCATACATTCCATTTACTCCAACTAGTCCCCATCTGTAAACAAAGTTAGGTTGCATAGAAAAGACTATTCCATAAGGTTTTGATCGTCTTACTTCCTCTTTCCTCAAAATCTCTGCATGTTCTATTCGATGCATCATTACTTTACATTCTTCAGGATCAAGGTTGTCTTCTATAGCTTTCACCACGTTAGCAATTGCTTTATCACCTATTGCATGAACAGCGAGTTGTAAATTCGCTTTATGGACTTTAGTAACCATCTCACTGAGCATGGTTTCATCATATAGAGCAAATCCTTTCTCTCCCGGTTTGTCATCATAATCTTCAAACATTAATGCTGTGCGAGAAGATAAAGCACCATCAGTCATCAGCTTAACAGCCCCTATTTTGAACCATTTATCGCCAAAATTCTTATCAATATCTAGTTTAATAGTTTCTTCTAACATATCTTGGTAGATGATTCCATAAACTCTAATGAGCAATTCATTATTCTTTATCAATTCCTTATAAGCAGGTAATAACTCAAAAGTAATATTATCATGAACAGAAGTTATTCCCAATTTAACAGCTTCTTTCATTCCTAGTTTAATCCCTTGAATAAACTCTACAAGACTAGGTTGAATCTCTTTGTATTCTGATAATTCAACATCTCTCAAAGTTCCTGTTATCTCTCCATATTCATCTAAATCTACACCTTTCAAGTCTTTGGATAAATCTAGTTTTTCGAAACCATAGGTATTAATAGTGTCAAAATGTCCTGAAACATGTTTAAGAATAATAGGATTCCGTGTGCTAATAGGGTCTAAATCAGCTGCTGTTATGTATCTCTGTTCCTTCCATTTACTTTGATCCCAATTACGTCCTATTATCCATTCTCCTGCATTTTTTTCTGCTATTTCTTTTTCTATTAATTCTAAAGCTTCACTAAGGCTTTTAGTTTTACCTAAATCAAGGCGCATTTTATTCAAACCGGTCCAAGCAATATGAGTATGAGAATCAATAAAACCAGGTAAGACTGTATTATTCTGAACATCGATTATTTCAGTTGAGGGTCCTATTAAATGTTCTATATCATTTTTATTCCCAATTTTGAGAATTGTATCTGAAAAAATAGCTAAACACCCAGCTCTTGGTTGTGCATTATTCATTGTCCAAACATTACCATTAATTATAACTAAATCAGCATATAATCTCTGTTCCATATATGAGAGAAAAATTACATATATTTAATTATGAGGGAATATTGCTTTACAAAAAAAATAAATAGCTTATTAGTATTCTATAAATTGTGCAAGTATGACAAAAATAGCCTTAATATCTACTAATGATAGAGAAAAGGGAGTTACTGAAGCAATCAAACTATTAGGTATAAACCCAGTAAAAGGTAAAAATGTAATTTTGAAACCCAACTTCAATACAGCAGATCCACCTCCTGCATCAACAGATATCAACCTCTTAAAATCATTGATAGTCAAACTAAAAGAAATGGGTGCAAATTCTATAACAGTAGCAGAGAGAAGTGGTCCCGCAGATACAGCTGAAGTTTTCGAGAAGAAAGGACTTAACAAACTTTCAGAAGGACTAGGATTTAAAATTGTAAATCTTGCTGAAGTCCCTGTTGGAGAATATATTCATTTTAGACTCAAAAATAGTCACTGGGAAGAGGGGTTTCTTTTTGCGAAAATATATCATGAAGCTGAATGTATCGTTGAAACAGGATGTATTAAAACGCATCAATATGGGGGGCATTTTACACTTTCCTTAAAAAATGCTACAGGATTAGTTCCACGAAGAAATCTCGATGGCAAATCATACATGGGTGAACTCCACGGTTCTCCTAATCAGAGAAAAATGATAGCTGAAATTAATACAGCTTTCTCTCCGGATTTAATAGTCATGGATGGTGTGTCTATTTTTGTAGATGGAGGGCCAGATGAAGGAACTAGAAAAGAAGCTAATGTAATAATCGCTGGTACAGATCGTATTGCAGTTGACGCGGTTTCAGTTGCCATCTTGAGGATGTTCGGAACAACACCTGAAGTATCTGAAGGTTCTATTTTCGATCAAGAACAGATTGCGAGAGCTGTAGAATTAGATCTAGGTGTTAAATCTCCTACAGAAATTGAATTGTTATATAATTCTGAAGAATCAGAAAATGTAGCAGAAAAAGTAAAAATAGAACTCGAAAAATGAATAAGAGGAATATAGTAGTTATTCTGGATAAGCAGAGTTAAGTAAATCTTGTTTATCCTCGAATTTTTCTCTAACATGTTCTAGCAGGATGTTTACGTACTTAGCTACAGATTTCTTAAAATCTTGAGGGTGTAAGCTACCTTCAACAAAGTTTTTCTCAAGTTCGTCATATGTTGCAAACTCAATGTTTCCACCAAATTTTTCCGTTCTTTCGACACAATATTTTTTGTTTCTTTTCTCTAATAAAGGAAAGAGAACTGTCTTAACAAAAAGTATAACTCCATTTTCTTCTATTTGTTTTTCAGGGCAAAAGGATTTTAAGACTTTTTTTGTAATTGAAGCTTCTGCATCTAAACAATCAATTTTAGATGCTGTATCACTTGCGCTCATTTTTTCTCCTTTTAATCCAGGTAACATTGGCGTGAAAACGCAAATAGGTTTCTTATAACCTAACTCAGGAAGTACTTCTCGGCTTAACATGTAGATTCCTCTTTGATCTATACCTGAATAAGCTATGTCAGCTTTCAATGCAGAAACATCTACTGTTTGCATTAGAGGATATATCAAACCACCTATTTTTGGATCACTAGATTGACGAACAACTTCTGCTCCAGCTCTTATTGCTCTTTTTATTGTTACAAGAGTGGAGAGTCTCAAGAGATCAGAGGAGTATTGTTTTTCAAGTTCTATATCTCTTCCCCTAATGAAAATTAGTTTACTAATATCAGCCCCAAGACTTTCAAGCATTGCAATAATAATTTGTTTGTAATATTCAGTTCTAGCGTCGAGCAAGTCCCAAGGACTTTTACTATCATCTAAGTGTGCATGGAAATCAGCAAGAAGAATTTTAAAAGTTACACCTGCGTTAAGAAAATCAGCTATTTTCGTCAAAGGAATAAAATAACCAATATGTATTCTACCAGTTGTAGCTGTTCCCCAATATGCTACAGGATTCTCTTTGGTTGCAAGAAGATCTAATAACTCATCTTCCGAAACTATTTCTTGAGTGTTACGCTTTATTAGGTTAAACGCCTCCTCTTTCTCGATGACCATATCTAACAAGAATTTATAATACTTTTAAATGATTTTGTGATGAACAAAAATAGAGAATGCAGTGGTTTCAATATTTATTTAAATGAACAATAAATTGCTAATTAATCATGCCTGAGCTTGAAACTATTTCACCTTCATTACAAGATAAAAAAGAAAAATTTTCTGATATCTTTAAAGCTCAGGAAACAAGAGAAGTTCTTGCTTTCTTAACAGCGCAATTTCTTAGTTTTTTAGTCTACATGAGTATCCGACAACTTTTCCCACTTTATCTTCAAGAAAGATTTGGATTATCCGAAGAACAAGTAGTTATTAAATGGGCCATAATAACAACAGTTTATACTTTTACGGGGTTATTTGCTAGAGTACCAAGCGGGTGGATAATTGAAAAATATGGTAGAAAAATAATTCTTTTTATTGCGTTTGTTATAATGACTCTTTCCGTTGGTGGGCTAGCATTTACAAACAATACTGCACTTCTAGCTGTTCTATTCTCTCTACTAAGATTAACGAATAATGTTTTTGGTTTAGCCAGTCGATCCTTACTTTCTGATTTGAAAACTAGATATAAAGGCTTGTTTAATTCAGTGATTTCAAGTTCAGGGAGATTAGGAGTACTCATAGGTACAGTAGGGTTGGGGTATGTTCTAGACTTTCTACCTGCTTATGCAATGATAATTTGTGTGTTTGCTCTGTCAATATTAGGTCTTATAAGTTTCAGACTCTTATTTGTCAAAGGTAAAGCTGAAACAATTCATTTTCTCAGACGAATCGATGTAAAGGAAGGGAGAAAAACAAAATTTGATTTTCAAATTTTCAAATCAGGAAGTGTAAGCTTTTTTATTACAGCTTTCATTATCTTTGGGATCATTTCAGGTGTAACAGACCCTATTATTGCACTTTATGGTAAAAATGTATTAAATCAATCAGATAGCTTTATTGGAACATTACTTGGTCTTTCTCAACTTAGCTTTATAGTAGTATCACCAATAATTGGATGGTTAATCTCCAAGAAACCCAATATAATCAACTATTTACTGTTGACTTCTTCTTTAATAATGGTTGGAAATTACCTTACACTCTACTTATTTCCAGACAGTGTTCTTGTTTATGGAATGATGCTTTTTATTAAGAATATAGGCCATGCGCTATTTTTCCCCGTAGTATTCACAATCCTTACTTATGAATTACCAAAAGCACACTTTTCTATATTATACTCCATCATAACAACTGGATTCTTTCTAGGAGTTTCAGTTACTTCATATCTTTCTGGATATCTATATAATATATCATACAAATTACCATGGCTAGCAGCAGTTATTGCATCAATTGTTTTATGCTCAACGATATTGGTTTTTGTTATTTACAAAATATTCGACAAGAGAAAATCGACAGAACAATAAGTTTTTCCTTGCTTCTCTTATTTAATTTGTTTTTACTCTAAAAAAATAGTAGAGTTTGGAATGTTGAACACAACATTCTTCATTTTTTCATTTATTGGAGTATCTAGTGCTATAATTCTCAGAAAAAGAAAGAAGACCTAAAAGCTTTTTTTTCCTTTTGCGGAGTTTATATAGAATCTTAAAATTACTTTTAGTGTGTCAATAGAGCTACGTAATGTAACTAAAATCTTCAATAAACGAGGACTGGGAATTACAGCTTTAAATGATATATCTTTAGATATCGATCAGGGAGAACTTGTAGGTGTATTAGGTCCTAATGGTGCGGGAAAAACCACTTTAACTAAAATACTCTCTACAATTTTGCTACCTACATCTGGAGAAGTCTATTTAGATAATATTCCTCTCAAAAATGATCGAAAAATAAGGAAAATCATAGGAAATGTTTTTGGAGAGAGCAGTGGGAGAAGTTTGTACTATCGTTTATCTGTTAATGACAATCTTAAATTTTATGCTACTTTAGCAGGTGTTTCAAAAAAAGAAACTAAAGCTAGGATTATTTCATTACTAAAATATTTTGACTTATATTCTAAAAAAGATACTCTTGTCATGAAACTTTCGGCAGGAATGAAGACAAAAGTGGCTTTGATAAGAGCTTTACTACCTAATCCAAAAATACTATTACTAGATGAGTTTTCTTCTGGGTTGGATGCTGTAAGTTCTGTAAAAGCTCATGATTTGTTAATAGAACTAAACAACGAATTTGGGACAACAATATTGTTAACAAGTCACAATTTCACGGAACATGAAGAACTAGCGAATCGGTTATTACTAATCGATAAAGGATGTTTAGTTAAAGATTGTTCTCCTGAAAAATTCAAACAAATTACTGCTAAGAAACATATTTTTGTTAGTTTTTCTGTGTCAGATTTTCATTTACCCAGTTTCAAGTATGCTATTAGAGAGTCAGTTGGAGCGGAATTATCTTTAATAGAAAAAAGAGCTAATTTACGGGGAGCTTTTGAAGCTAGAATCGAGCCAAAGGAGTTCTCACTAAATGAATCAATAGCCAGATTAACGATATTAATAGTACAAATGAAGGGACAGATCTATTCTATAGCGCCCCATTCTCCTAGTTTGAAGGAATCTTTTCTTGCTTTTCTATCTATGGAAAATGAACGAAAACAGGTCGAAGATAGCTTTCCTACACCATATCTCGGAGATGGCTATAATAACTAATTCAACTACAAAAATCTTTGAATCCTTTCAAAATAAAACCTCACATAGTAATTCTTTTACTAGAATTGGGGTGATATTTTCAATGAAAGTCAAAAGCGCATTAAGTTACAAAAGTAGTTTTTTCATGGTTGTTGCTTTGAATCTTGTAACTATATTGATGTACTTCTTTTTCAGTCGATTGAATCCTGATATGACTATTTTTGGAATGTCCGCCACATATTTTGAATTTGCTTTTGTAGGTTTAGCTCTTCAAATGATCGTAGGAACTAGCCTAAGTACTGTTAATGGAAACATTTACAACGAAATTTTATCTGGAACATGGCCATCGATTCTTATTCATTTTAATATTGTTGAGTATGCTCTAGGAACCTCTCTTGCAGGGGTAGCTCTTTCTTCAATTTCTATTTTTGTAGCTGTATTCATCGGGACCCTATTCTTAGGATTAGAATTCCATTTCGTTTTTAGAGAACTGATCTTGATTATTCTGTTGTTAATCCTTATTCTGTTATCACATATTGTCATATCTATGTTATTTAGTGCATACTGTATTTGGTACAAGAAAAATAGCGGATTAGTTGCTCTAATTTATAGATTAAGTAAGACATTTTCTGGGATAGTTTTTCCTATAGTCTTGTTAACAGGTTTTACAGGTATTTTATCAAAGACTCTACCTTTAACATACGGTTTACAATCAATTCATGAGATATTATATGCGTCTAATGCTAATTTCAACCTCATTTTGTACAATTTTCTAATACTTTTGGGTTTCATAATTATCATCGGTGTTTTAAGCTGTTTCTTAGTCTCAAAGAGCATTAAACGTTCCAAAATAACAGGGAGTGTAGGGTGGTATTAATGGTAAACAATCCGAGTTTGGACGATGTCACTCAATCATTTGTAAATAGAGAAACAACCAATCTTAACCTCCTAAAAGGGATTGGAGCTACATTTAAAAGAAATATAAAAATAATTATGCAATACAAAATCATACTCCTGGTTGGATTCTTTAATACTTTCATCTATATTTCATTAGCTGTTTTTATAGCTAAACTTGTCCCAGGAGAAGAAATAGCTGCAGATGGGTATATAGTATCTAGCTTCTCGTTCATTATAGCAGGAGCACTTACTATGGATCTAACAACAAAAATCTTGATGAAATCACTGAATAGTTTTGTAAGCGAACAAAAACAAGGTACATTTGAAACTTTAACAACGTTACCTTTTGGTCTGAAAAAATATTGTTTATCTGAAATATTCTTTGAAATGGTTTACGCTATAGTTTTATTTATTGTATATAACATACCCATATTTTTTATTTTCAATGTGTTTTACGATGTTACAATCAATATCTTCTCGATTCTTTCACTTCTATTGCTAGTTTTAGCTCTACTATTACTATTTTTTTCTCTTTCTCTTCTAGCTGCAAACTTTACAATATTAATTAAGAGAGGTAAAGAGGTTGCGATGGTAATCATAGGTATTTTGCAGTTGTTGAGTGGAAGTATCTTTCCTCTTTACTTGTTCCCTCAATGGCTCAAGATTGTAGCGTATACTTCTCCATTTACCCATGCTGTGAGAGCTATTAGATTCTGCCTCTTTGGAGGAGGAAATATTACTGATTCAATAGTCTGGATTTCAATATTTATCTTACTAGTTTCAGCTGTTCTTTTGTATTTTCTATTTAATTGGACACACAAAAAGATTTACAGAAGAATTCAGCTCAAGGGTACAGTACATGAATATTAGGTAAAAACATATTAGTTTCTTTTTTCTAGTATTTCTAGAAACTTAGTTACCTCATTTGATATATCTTTAGCTTGAGTAATTGCTCTACCAATTATAATTATGTCTGCACCTTTATTTAGAGCTTTTTTACTTGTTTCCAACGATAACCCTCCAGCAATTGCTATCAATGCTTCAGGATATGATTTCTTTACTTCTGTTATTAACTCCCAAGGATGTTCTTTATTCCCTTCTTGATCTATTCCTCTATGGAACAGTATGATTTGTGGTATTTCCTCTAACGATTTTAACAGTGTCAAAGGTTCAGATACATTCATTAGGTCTAAAACTATATCTACATCTCTTTTTTCTGCTTCTTGGAGGGAACTTATAATCGTTTCAATTGGAGCTAACCCACTTATAGCTATTGCATTCGCTCCCGCTTCTGCTCCAATTTGAACCTCCAACCAACCTACATCTAAAGTTTTCATGTCGGCAATTGCATAGCTTTTGTTGTGTAACTCTTTTATTTTTTTGATAATTTTTGCTCCAAATTTTTTGATTAGAGGAGTTCCAGCTTCTATAAGAATCTTTTCTGAAAAAGGAATGCTCTTGATAATTTCTATGAAACTATCGTATGATATCAAATCTATTGCAATTTGTAAGTATGGAGGTTTTAAGAGCTTCATTTCAATTATCCATTAGAGGTGTTTTTTCATGTTCATTCAGTGTTTTTGGTGATGCAATATCTTTAACGAAATCCATAATATAGTCTTGATTTCGCTTTTCTCCATGTACTAAGAAAATATTCTCAGCTTTGGATTCGTGCATATATCGTTTTAATCCTTCAACAGAGCTATGTCCGGAATAAGGGAATTTCATGATTTGTGCTTTTAAATCGATTGTTTTCGGTTGATAACGATCGCCAAAGATTTTGATTTTATTTTCACCATCAACAATTTCTCTTCCAGTTGTTCCTTGTACTTGATAACCTGTAAATCCTATGATGTTCTCTTTTTTCCATCCACAATAGTCTAGATATGAGTGAATAGGACCACCCATCACCATTCCACTTGTTGTAACTATTATTGACCCTTCTTTGTTGGTTGCAATGTACTTTCTTGCCCTATATCTCTTATCTGATATTGAAGAAACAGGAATAAAATTTTCTTTTTTAAAGGGTGAAACTAACCCTCGTTCTTTTAGATTATCTAGAAAGCGTTTTGAAACCCACTTTTCCGATAAATAAGCCTCTGTGATCATATTCATCGTGTTAATCATTCCATCTATATATACAGGAACATTATCTAAGTCTGGATCAAGAGCTAGGGTGATAAGTGTTTCTTGAGATCTACCCACTGCGAATGATGGCAAAAGCAGTTTATGTCCTTCTTCGACTGTTTGTTTTGCTATCATTCTAAAACCGATATCGATTTTGTATCTCTCTGGAACGTATCTGTCACCATTAGTTGATTCGATTATTAATATGTCAATATCTTCTTCAGGTAGATCATATCCATCAAACATTGGAGTTACTCTATCGTTTATATCTCCAGTATATAGTATAAGAGTCCCCTCCCAATCTAGTAAAACTTGCGCGGCTCCCAGAACATGACCTGCATTCAAGAACTCTGCTGTAATTCCATCAGCTATCTTAATTTTCTTTCTATATTCAAAAGTTTTTGTTTTCGTATAAGTTTGATCGAGATCATCTTCTCTCCAGTGTCTTTCTCCTTCGATTTTAAGGTGATCCATCCATAATCTGTAAACTATATCCTTGGTTGGTTGAGTCATGAAGTAATTGCCCTCATAACCAAAATCAACCATTTTTGGTGCATACCCAGTATGATCTATATGAGCATGACTAAGAATAACAGCATCTAGATTTTGAGCTATTTTTTCCAAACCTTTTGGAGCTTCAGAGAGTTTATCGGGGATCAGTTGAATCCCACAGTCTAACATGACGTTGTGATCTTTATCACCTATAACAAAGGAACTTCGACCTACAAAATCTGTTGCCCCGTATGCTGTAATATGTAAATTATTCAATTTTTATACACTTTCCTAATAAAATTAAAATACAATAATTAATTTGTCATTTTACCTTTTATCTTGTTTTTTTTATTCTTAGTCTTTAAGATATTTTTGTTTCCCAACTTAAAACTTTGAATTTAAGTAAACAAGATTGTCATTAAGTCTAAATCAATTGAATACTCTTTTATATGAAATCAATGCATTTCTCTATGGTTATAATGGTTCAAGACAAAAAGGAAAAGGAAAGAAAAGACAAAAGCGAAGAAACACTATCACGTTCAGCTTTATCACAAGCTTACTCTTCTTTTGAACAAGATCTTGTTGAAACTCAAAAGAAAGATAAAGAAAAGAAAAAAGACATTCTTCAGAAAGGGATAGAAGAAATTGAGAAAAAATCGAAAGTAGAACTTCTATCTTCCAAAAATCTTGTTGGAAAGCTATTAGAGATAAGACAAAGAGCTGAAATGTCTTCAACCATTGGAACAGCAGGAAAAATCAAGACCCCTGTAATTTTTGGAAAAGATGAATACAGGCAAAAACTTGCTAGAGAGATTTTAACTATAGGTACTGAAGAAATAAAATCGATGGGTTATGCAATTACAGTTGCTAATTTTGTTGATTATTTTAAAAGAACCAGACCAAATTGGAAGATTAAAACAGGTGAGATTCTACAAACAATCAAAGAATTAGAGAAAGAGAAATTAATACCTCCAAAAGTGGATTTAGGCGAAGATGAAGTGTTAATAAGATTCAAACCAATTGAACTTTCTAATGACTTGCAAGAGATTTTACAGCTAGCTACGGGTCTTCCAGGTTTGAAAGCTGAGCAAGTGTCTTCACATTTAGGTTGGCCTTTTGAAAGGTCACAGTCCACATTAACAATGATGTCTGAGATGGGTTTAGCGGTACTTGATGACGAAACAAGTGTATATTATTTCCCGGGAATATTCAAGATTCAAGAATAAAACTGACTCTTCCCTTTTTTGGTTAAAGGCTTAATTTGACAATGAATAAGAGTTATTCAATAAACAGAAAGATAATATTGTAATTTGTGAAGAGAACTTTTAAGGCTTTAATATCAAAAACTGTCGAAGAATTTATAAACCTTAAAATTTTAAATTAATACGCCCATCTTGCATATCTTCATGATTTTCATAGCAAGATGGGCCTCCCTCCCTCTCAAATCAGAGAGCGATTTTTCTATACCAGAATTTCTTATTGACTTTCTCTTTACTCTCATCCATTTCAGATAGTATCTTAGCCGCATAATTTGCGGCCATAATGGCTTTTTTCTCCCCTACAGTTCCAAATTCGTTTGTCACTCTATTAGCATAAACTGCACAAATGGCTCCAGTTCTAAGACCGAAAATTTGTCCTAAAGTGAATATATGGGAAGCTTCCATCTCGAAATTCAAAACCCTAGCTTTTTGCATATCTGGAAGTATTTTGTCAGTTCTAGAAGTTTTATAATCACTGTACCCTGGTCGTCCTTGACCAAGATAGAAACTGGAAGTCGAAGCTGTTAAACCTACATGGTATCTGTACCCATGTATTTCACAAGCTTCAATGAGTGCAAGTATTATTTCATGGTGAGCTACAGCTGGAAAACTATCAGGAACATAATGAATGCTAGATCCTTCCAGTTTCACTGCCCCAGTACTAATTATTAAATCTCCCAATTCAATCCCAGGCTGGATAGCTCCAGTTGAACCCACCCTGATAAATGTATTACAACCAATATTAGCTAATTCAGTTAAAGCAATTTCACAAGCAGGAGTTCCAATACCAGTAGAAGTAACACTAATTGGAATACCATTAAATTTCCCCGTATAAGAATGATATTGACGGTGTTTTGCTACTTCTTTATATTCATCCCAGGTTTCCGCTATTTTTTTTGATCTCTCTGGGTCTCCAGGTAATAAAACTGTGCCTAGAATGTCTCCAAGTTTTGCATTTATGTGATATTGTTTTCCTTTCTCTAAAACAGGTTTATCAGCTGCTATCTTTTTTTTGTCCTCATCCATAATCTAAAATTCTTTATACAATTAAAAAAATATCTCACAAAGAGATACCCATTACCAGAAAATTGGTAACCTAACCCATAAAAATATAAAGATTCTTTGGAAAAATCTCTTATGACACATAAACTGGAAACTACCGAAAGTTCACTTTTTGGTCCAGCCTTTGTTTCTCTAGCTAATGCAGCTCGAGCCTTTGATGCTCCTGCAAGATATCCAGTTCTCTTTATGGCTCCTTATTTATGGACTGGGGGATTAGCTGGAATAATGGCTTTACCGCGAATGTCTTCATTTGTAGTATTAATAGAACATCTCTTTGGAATCATGATTTTATTACCAATATTAGGTTTCACTAGAGGTTTTGGCAAGTTGAAGCAATCAATAAAGAGTTTCGATAGAAGAGATTGGTTTGCAGTTATTTTCGTTTCTTTTGGAGGATCAGCGTTAGGTTTGTTTTTCTTTCTTATTTCGTTTTCTTTAGGAAATCCAACTATTGCTATTCTTCTTCAAAAATCACAACCACTAATTACACTCATTTTTGCATTTTTTATTCTAAAAGAACGACCGACTAAATTTTTCTATCTAGCATTAGCTCTAGCGCTTGTTGGAATTGGTTTAATGACCACTCCAACGATAATTGAGAGTATTAAAGATCCAGGGGCTGAAGGATATGAAGGATTGATAGCTATTCTTTGCTCACTAGTTGCAGCAACGTTGTGGGGAGGATCTACAGTTTTTGGAAGAATATTAACTAAAAAGATTGATTTTTGGGATTTAACTCTCATCAGGTATATTGGAGGATTTTTATTTTTAATTTTCCTTAATGCTGCGCTCTTAACTTATGATAAAGATTACTTCAGTATGCTTGGGTCCAAAGTTAACGTTTTTGGATATTTTAATCCAGATGCTGGAGGTTTTGTACCTTTAGATTGGCAGTGGTCAGTTGTTATTTGCATTCTCTTTTTCGCAGCTTTTACAGGAGGAGTTCTCCCACTATCTTTGTACTACTTTGGTCTAAAAAGATCTAAAGCTTCTATTGCTGGCTTAGCAGAACTAGCATTTCCATTATTGGCAATATTTGTAAATTTCTACTTTCTTGGTTGGGGACTAAAAACACTAGAATGGGTTGGTGCAATAGTTTTGTTTGTACCAATTGTAGCTATGACTTACATTAATGCTTTAGATAAAGAAAAGAAACAGCCTAAACTCACTCAAGGTCAAAATTCTATGAGTAGTCAAAATAATGTAGAATGATCATTCCACTTTTTCTCATTTTTTATTTTTTTTATTTAAGTTCAGAATCTTTTTTGCAGAGTCGTAATTGATAGTTTTTTCACTTATCATTATTTCAGCTATTTTTTCTATTTCTTCACAAGTAGCTCCTGCACTCACTGCTACATTTCTCGCGTGTAATAACATATGTCCTTCTTGAATACCTTCTGAGACAAGAGCTCGTAATGCTGCAACATTTTGAGCCAATCCTACTGCTCCAGCTACTTTAGCTAATTCTTCAGCTGTAGAAACATTTAGAATCTTAAGAGATAGTTTATATGATGGATGAACATTAATAGCCCCCCCAAGAATGCCAACAGACATAGGAATTTCTAAAACGCCTCTTAGATCTCCCTCTTGTGTTTTCTCGAATCTCGTTAGAGAACCATAACTACCATCTCTTACTGCATATGCGTGTGCTCCAGCTTCTATAGCTCTCGTATCATTTCCTGTAGCAAGCATTACAGAGGTTATACCATTCATAATCCCTTTGTTATGGGTTACAGCTCGGTAAATATCATTATCAGCTAAATCATAAGCTAATAAGATATTGTCTACAACTTTTTCTCCTCCCAATCCTTCTTTATCAAAAACAGCTTCTACGCTAACTTTTCGTTTAATAGCATAATTAGAGATAATTTTTAATAAAACATTTCCATTAGAAATTTCATTTACTTTTGGACTAATAGCCTCTAACATGGTGTTGATGGCATTAGCACCCATAGCATCTAGCGTATCAACTATCAAATGCAGGAGATGATAATTCTGTAACTTCCCTTTTACAGAGCGAACTTCGATATCTTTAGCTCCTCCTCCAAGTTTAACCAAAATCTCATTAGTTGAATTTGCTATTTCCAACAGTTCATCTTTATGATTTAACAGCTTCTCTTTTATCAGAGTAAAATCTTCACTGCTTAAAATCTGTAATTGGCCTATTACATTAGATCCTGAATATTTTGCTCTGAACCCCCCTTTTTTACGAGCGATTTTTGCTGCATTACTAGCTGCAGCAATAACTGAAGATTCCTCAGTAACCATCGGGATAAGATAATCTTTTTTATTTACTGTAAAATTTGTCGCAATTCCTACAGGAAGAGGGATTTGCCCAATAACATTTTCTATCATGATGTTTAGTGTTTTTTGAGAGATCTTTTTTCCTTCCAGAGTCTTAATATCATCTTCAGATAAGTTAAGAAGATCTTTAATAATTATTTGTCTTTCTTCCATAGTTTTATCATAAAAACCGGGAATTCTTGACTTCGAATCCATATAAACGCCTAATACTAGAAATTAAAAAGGTTTTTCGTTTAAGATTTTGAAGAATATTATAATTACAATATTCCCAAATATAAACGATTTATAATTCTTCTAAGACCTGAATCTTTTGATCTTTGAATTGTCTCATAATATTTGTAACATATCCTGCAATTTGATTACGAACTTTCTTTGTCATAGGAGAGCAAACTTCTTCGACAACCATTTTGTTATTCTGGAAATCAGTGTTTAGTTGGTCATGGAAGTCTCTTACTATCTGTTTTGAAAGACGTTTTACTTGACTCGTTCGGATATTACCCATTGTTATCATTCTCGTTTTTAGCTTGTTATTTTAAATCTTATGTTAATCGATTGAAATTTTGTAAAACAAGAACAGATATTAGTAGTAGAACTGTTCATCTGAATGTACCTCGATTCCGCTTGATCCGATAGAGAATGGCCTTTCTATCATTTCGTGCTTAATTCCTCTCATTTTTCTTATATTTAAACTTCTTATTCCCACTGAGTTTCTAAATTCATAATTCAAAACAATAACACCTTGACTCATGAATTCTTCTACACCGAATCTTGAAACTTCTCCCCTTGACATTTCACTTGTTAATATGGTTGTACATTCTAGTGAAGACATGACTGCACTTAACTTGAGAATTTGCCTTCTTATTTGTTGTTCATTTGCCATTGATAATGCTAATGCTGTTATCGAATCTATTACTACTCTTTCAGCAGATGTTTTATCAATTATTTCCACCAATTGTGTTATAACCTCATCAACATCTACTAGAGTTTGATATTTTTCTCCTGAGCTAACACCTGCCCTAGGGCTAAATCCATCAACAATAACTAACAGATTATCATCTTCTAATTCTTTTAGATTCCATCCATAGTTTAGACATTCCTCCCTAACATGAGCTGGGAGCTCATCAAAAGAGACAAAGATTCCACTTTCTCCTTCAGTTAGAATCCCATGATATAAGAATTGAATCCCAAATGTAGATTTCCCTGCTCCTGCGGGTCCAGCAACCAATATAGTTCTCCCTTTGGGGAAACCTCCTCCTATTATTCGATCCAATCCCGGTATTCCCGTTTCTACAACTTCCATAATTGGGTATTAGCGATGTCAATAAAAAGAATTTCGGAGATAACGTATATATTACTCCAATATTGAAGCATCCCACCCACTTGTTGATCTGACAATCACTAAGGGGGAGGATTCACGGTTTATAGTCAGAATAAACTCGATACCATATTTATTTCTGAAATATTTGGTTGCTTTTGTTATCTTGAATTTACCGTCTACGAGATAGATAATCGCACCTAAAGAAGCTTTATCTTCTAAGACATTAGATTCGTCTATAATTCCTATACGAGCCATCATATCCCAATTCATAACTCTGATTAAAGGTATAGTTTTACTCTTAATTTTAGCTTTCCTAATACCAATACAATAATTAGATGCTTTGATTGCTTTGGGTATTTTTGCTATGCTCACAAAATCTGTGGTTTCATATTTTTGAAGAACACTTTCATTACTAGTTATACTTAGGTTGTATCTATAACTTGTTTTAATATTTGGGTATCTCTTTGTCAACTTTGTATAGAGTTTTTCTATAGTGGGTTTCACGCTTTCTAATCCTGAAAAATATAACCAACTTAGATATTCTATACTAGCTATACACATCCCTTTGTTATCACTATTTAATGATAGATAGAAAGTTTGTTCAAACATTAGATTTGCTTTCTTCAGCTGCTTTAATTGCATGAATTTAAAGCCCAGTTGGTTAATGAACTCAATACTATCATAATCCCCTACATCTGAAGTATCTTCTACTCCTTCTTTACCTAATACTACAGTAAGTAAAATCAATGCTCTGATAATATTCGAAACATCGCATCGTTGATATTGTTGACATTCTTCCTCAAAAGTTATATTAAAATAAGAAGTTAAGCGGCTAATTTGGTTTGACAACAGTAAGATTATCATTCTTAAGAAGTGAACATCTATTCCATAATCTTTTACAGCTTCAGCATTCTGGAAAAGTATCATCATCAATTTATCCATGTATACACGAGCAAGTTCCACTTTTTGGTTCTCTATTAAGCATATGCAAGCTAGATACTGTAGTCTCCCCAGAAGAACTAATGCATCATTATAAATCGGATGATCTTCTATTATATTAACAGCTAACTTCCAATCTACGATAAAGTCAGTTATTTCTCGTACTCTGCTCAGAATTTCTTCTTCTAAATCTGCGTATTTCTCTTCTTGAAAATCTTGTTCTAAAGTTGTGAAATCGCTTCTAATTTCAACTAAAAGCTCTTGTAATTGTAATGCTTCAAGTGAAAATGTGTCATTTTGTTTCAAGTCGCTTACAATTGTTTGCGACATCTTTTGCTCATATTCAGCTCGAATAACACTAATAGCCGAATCCATTATTTTTCTTATTCTTTTGACAGGATCATATCTATTAGTGCTGGCAACAGAATAACGTATCTCTTCTGCAAACAATTTTGATTCTAACTCATGTAAGAAAGAATTTAAAGAAGAATCCTGATTTGCTTTTGCAACTAATTTGGCAAATGCAGAGTTGGTTAAAGTTTTCAAACCAATAAGTTCAGCTGTTTCCAGCAACTTAAGGTCGGAAGAAACGATTGTTGCTTGAATCTTATCAGCAAGGCTTATGACTGTTAAATCAGGTTTTTGAGGGAGATTTGTCGTAATCCTATGAATTTTCGTGAGAAACAGTTGAAAATCAGCATTTTCTATGTATCTAATTTTCACATGTGGTTTTATTTCTCTTTGTAAGTAATATCGCATCTCGTTTTTAACAGCATTAGTTATCAATATCTGAATATTTAATTGCTTAAGGGCTTGAGCAAGTTTTTTAAAAGTATCAGGGCGAGATTGGAATCCAGTAATAAATAAGTTTGTGTCAACAACGTAATTTTCCATTATTTCTAAAAATAGGGTGAGGATTTATTATGTTTTGTGTAGCTTTTTTTTTTTGAAAGAGAGTTAGAGAATAATTTTTTCATACATATCCTTTAATCCGTCGTGTAGCGATATTTTCGGAGAAAAATCCAATTCTATTTCAGCTTTTTCAATTGAACAATAACTTTCCTTAATCTCTCCTTTGATTGCTGGTTGGAATGTGATATCTAAATTTTTGTTACTGATTTGGAGAATCATATCAGCAAGATCAACAATTGAAGTAGCTTTCCCTGACCCGATATTGAAAGTCTTACTAGAAGTTTTCTTAATAAGAGCCAACTCTAGTGCTCTAGCTACATCTTTGACATTGATGAAATCTCTAGTTTGTCTCCCATCACCGAATATAGTTAGATTACTGTCACGTTTTACAGCTGTAAGAAATTTGAATATTACTCCTGCATAAGGGTCGTTTTCGTTTTGTAATGGACTGTAAAAATTAAATGGAATCAAACTAACGGTGTTTAAACCATAAAGATCATTGTACATTTTTACATAGTTTTCTCCAACAAGTTTACTTAATCCATAGGGTGAGATAGGATTTCTGGGGTGGTTTTCATCTACTGGTAAATATTGGGGGTTACCGAAAGTACCTGCGGAACTTATGTAAATGAATTTTTTGACATTTTGTTTCCTAGCATACTCAAGCAAAGCTAACGTTCCGTATATATTAGATTGAGCATCATAAATTGGTTTTTCGATTGATTTTTTTATACTTATTTGAGCTGCAAGATGAATTATAAAATCGATATCAGGTAATTTCTCAAAAATTTCTTCATCTGGCAATCTTTTCTTAATGAATTGTACATCTTCAGGTGGTTCAACTTTAGCATTGGATAAATCATCGACTATACAGATATTGTACTGATGTTTCAGCTTAAGATATGTGAAATAACCTAGTTGTCCTAATCCTCCTGTAAGAAGTATTGTTCCTAGCTTCTCATCCATAAATATCAAAATGGTAAAACTTTTTAAAAGCCTACTGTTCCGGTAGATTGAAGTTTATTCAATAAAACATACTTTGATAATAGCAATGGAGAGCTCAATGTGACGAAAAAAGTACGAATAGCTATAGCTGGTTTAGGTAACTGCGCTTCAGCATTAGTTCAAGGATTAGAATACTATAAAAATGCAGATGCACGTGACTATGTTCCTGGTATCATGCATGTAAAATTCGGTGAGTATCATATTTCAGATGTTGAAGTTGTTGCTGCTTTCGAGGTTAGTACTAAAAAGATAGGTAAAGACATCTCAGAAGCAATATGGGCTAAACCCAATTGCTGTGTTAAATTTTCAGATGTCCCTAATAAGGATGTCACTGTTCAACCGGGACATATTGAGGATGGGGTTGCACCCCATATGAAAGAGTCTTTCCATTGTTATGACCCTAAGGAAATAACCTCTGTAAATATCGCAGACGCGTTAAAAGAATCACAAGCTGACGTATTAATCAATTTTTTACCTGTTGGTAGCGAAATTGCTACCCAAAAGTATGCTCAAGCAGCTTTGGATTCAAATGTAGCTTTCGCAAACGGTATTCCAGCATTTATCGCGTCTAATACAGAGTGGGCACAGAAATTTACTGATAAGAAAATACCAGTAGCTGGTGATGATATTAAATCACAATTAGGAGCGACCATTTTACATCGAATGCTAGTTAGTCTAGCGCATGATCGTGGAATTAAAATGGATGAAACATTTCAGTTAAACATTGGAGGGAACACTGATTTTGAGAATATGAAGAAGGAATACCGATTAACTACTAAAAGGATATCAAAAACAGAAGCTGTAACAAGCATGATTCCTTATGAAGTTCCTACAAGAATAGGTCCAAGTGACTATGTTCCATTTCTAAACGATGAAAAAATCTGTTATCTATGGTTGAAGGGTAAAAATTTCGGAGAACAACCTCTAAAGATTCAATTGAAATTATCTGTTCAAGACTCACCAAATAGCGCGGGAGTTATGATAGATGTAGTAAGGTCTTTGAAAATAGCAAAAGACAGAGGTATAGGAGGACCTTTAGTTGGTGTTTCCAGCTATTTCTTCAAACATCCTCCTAAACAAATACCAGATTCAGAGGCATTCCAACTAGTAGAGAAATTCATTAGAGGAGATATAACAAACTGAGGATGAAATAATGATTGAAAGAAAAATAAGAATCGCTTTAGCTGGAATAGGAAACATAGCTTCAGGTGTTTTACAAGGTATAGAATACATAAAAGCTTATGAAAATAAAAAAGATTTTTTACTTCATCCTACTATCTTGGGATATGAAGTGAAAGATATTGCAATCGTTGCTGCTTTTGATGTTGATGCTTCTAAAATAGGTAAAGATATTGTTGAAGCAATTTTTGCTCCCATTAATAGTACTCCAAAGTTTGTAGAAATAGACAATTATGGTGTTTCTGTTTTTAAGGGTCCTGTTCTAGATGGTTTATCTGACACGCTTAGAGAAGTAATTCAAATAGCAGAGGGAGATCCTGTAGATTTGGTTAAGAAATTAAAAGAAGCGGAAACAGAAATTCTAATCTGTGCTTTACCCTCAGGCGCAGAACTTGCTGTTAAAGCATATGCTCAAGCAGCTCTTGATGCTGAAGTAGCTTTTGTAAATTGCACTCCAACTTTGATAGCTAGCAATCCTCAATGGGCTCAAAAATTCAAAAAAGCTAATTTATGTCTTATTGGAGACGATTTACAATCTTTAGCTGGAGGTACAGTTCTTCACAAAGGATTTTTAGAAGTACTTAATGAACAAGGTATAACTATCAAAGATACTTATCAGCTTGATGTTGCTGGTGGTCTTGAAACTCTTAACACTCTTGATGATGATCGAAAGCAATACAAAAGAAAAGTAAAAGAAAGAACAATTCAAGATGCTACACAAAATAACATAAACATTGCTAGCGGAACCTCAGATTATTTAGAATTTCTTGGAAACAGGAGAATAGGTCACTTTTGGATATTAGGCGAAGGATTTATGGGGATGCCTGTGAAAATTGATATGAGATTGGAAACTTTAGATGGTCCCAATGGAGCTGCTACCCTAATAGATGTTATAAGAGCAACTAAATTAGCAATAAATAGGGCTCATGGAGGACCTATGACTTCAATCAGTTCTTATGGATTTAAAGCTCCTCCCATATCAACCAATAGATATACTGCTAATCAACGGTTTAATGAATATATTGAAGGAGTAAGACCAGTATAGTATCATTCTTTTTCTTTTAATCTTGAAGCAGATTTGTTATTTCTATTAGTTTATCTCTAGGTGTTGAGCTAGGAAATTCCTGCAATATCGCTATAGCTTCCAGAATACATTTTTCCATCTTTTTTTGTACTATCCTTAACGCTGGTGAATTTGTGATTATTTCTTTAATTTGAGTTACATGATATTTCCCTTTATTAACATAATAATCATGTAAAATCACCTTATCTTCTTCGTTGACGTTCTCCATTGCTTCTAGAACAATATAAGTTTGAATTTTATTACTTAAATCAGTCTCTACACCAGATTTTCCTTGTTCTTCAGTTGTTGATGTGAAAGATAAAAGATCATCCCTCAACTGAAATGCTCTACCAAACATCTTTCCAAATTTTTTCATGTTTTCTTGGTCTTTTTTAGAAGCTGCTCCAAGAATAACACCAATCACAGAAGCAGCTTCAAATAAACATGAAGTTTTCATATCAATAAGCTGTAGAGCTTCTTTTTTTGTTATTACTCTTCCTTCAATCCTGAGCTTTTGCTCTAAGAACAGTGATGATGAAAGCTTCTTTATTGTATTCACAAGTTCTTCAACTATTTGCATGATTTGAGTCTGAGTTGCTAAACTCAGGGCTAAACTGCTCATAGCATAGGAAACTGATAAAGCAGCAAATGTTGAATATTTCAAATAAAAGGATTTTTCTTTTCTTCTATAAATATCTTTATCAAAAAGGTCATCAATTAAAAGAGATGCGTTGTGTAAAATTTCTATAGAACATGCAGCTGTGAAATGATGCTCTTCTCTGGGTTTTGAAGATATCATTTCATATGATAACAAACAGATTAAAGGGCGAATTCTTTTACCACCTTTACAAAGTATAATATATATAAGATTATTAACTTCATCATCATAAGGAGCATGATTTCTTAAGTTAGTCAAATATGCATTAATCTCTTTTACATCACTCGAGAAATCAAATTTTGTTTCTGTCACTAATACCAAATGATTGCAAATATATTATACTTTGTAAAGGTGGTAGATCGGAAGAGCACACGTCTGAACTCCAGTCACGTGGCCTTATCTCG
>BPTO01000019.1 GCA_023705985.1 Candidatus Heimdallarchaeota archaeon
CTTTTCAATTGGTTTATCAAGAATTGCTGCTAGAGTTTGATAATAGGAAACAATTTCATTCTTTGGTTCTATATAGCCTTTCCTTACATCTTCAAAGTAGGTGAAAGGATGAGTACTATAATAAGTGCTAATGGGATCATCGTTCCTTAGAATAAGGACTCCTATGGATTCTTGTCCTTTTCTACCTGCTCTTCCTAGTCTTTGAGTAAAACTCGTAACGTCAACTATGGAAGAAATAACAGCAGAAACATCACCAATATCAATTCCTAACTCAAGTGTTGGAGTAGAAACAAGAATATCTAATTGTCCTTTTCTGAAGCTGTTCTCTACTCTGTCTCTATACTCTTTAGTCAAACCAGCTCGATGAACTGCTGATTTGAGCTTTGCACGTTTTAACATCAAATTAATTATTTCTGCGTTTTTATGATTATTCTGGAAACAAAGAGTTTTGTATTTAGAGTACAATAGCTGTTGCGCTATTGATGCAGTAATTGTGTATTGACTTACAACAAAAGGCATTACCATCAATAGATGAATTGCAGCTTTTCTAGCTGTTTCTACAGTTATTGCTTTTACATCTCTCCCAAAAAGCTGTGAAGCAAATTCTTTACCATTTCCTATTGTTGCACTTGCTCCAATAAACTTGATTTTATATTTTGATAGTCTCTGTAATCTTTTAAGTATAAAATATAGATTTGACCCGAAAGCTCCAACAGCAATGTGAATTTCATCAATAATAACGAATTTAACTCCATGTAATAACTCTCTGAACTGTGTTCTTCGCATATGATAATGGAGCATATCAGGATTTGTGATGATTATATCAGGAGGATACTGGAAGATTCTATTGCGTACGTCTTTGGGCGTGTCACCATCAAAAATCGCTGAATTTATACCTAAGGCACTTCCATACTTACTTATTTTTTTATGCTGATCCTTTGCCAGTGCTTTAGTGGGATAAATGATTATGGCACTAACTCCTCTTCGCAAAAGAGGGTGAGGATTAGACTCCCAGATTTTTGATATTACTGGTAAAAGAAATGATTCAGTTTTTCCAGTTCCTGTTGGGGTTACAATTACAATGTCTTTTCCCTTTTGAATCATTTCAAAGGATTCTACTTGAAAATCAAAAAGAAATTTTATCCCACTTTCCTGTAGCAAATTATTGAGCTCTTTTGGATAAATCTTTTTTTTACTGCTTATTGGGGGAAATTGTTGCTTGAGAAAACTGTAAAACACAATCTCATTATCTGGATTATTGATTATCCGTTTTACCACATTTGGAAGGGTGTCTGGTTCAATTCCTGCGTTTTTTATGAGTTTTATTTTTTCTTCCTTTGTTTTTCTTTTTATAATAGGTAAGGCAGCATCTTTTTGCTTATTTTCTGGTTTTGAAGATTTTTTATTTCTTTGCTTTAACAATCTTTTATAAGCTTCTTTTTTATCTAGAGTATAATAGCGCTTATTTAACCCGCAAAAAGAGCAAAAGAGAATTATAGAATCAACTTTTTTCGAGATAAAGAGCTCTTTTTCACAATCTGGACACTGCATTCAAAGACATAAACACATATTACTTAATAAAGTTGTATCCCTATTAATAATCGTCTAGTAAAAACACCAAAAAGATAGGTTTAAAATGGCTTTTTCTCCCATATACTTGGAAGATAAGAATGGCAGAAAATCTACGTGTATGCAAATGGAAGAAAAGTATTAGTGGTCGCAGTCCAGAGGGAACGGTTCAAAAAATCAATTTTCCTTGCCGTTTCCCAGATTCAGATTTGACTTTCGAACTGTGTGTTCAATGTTTGCTAGGAGAACTATTCGCAGTGTTTTACACCCAAACGATGAACATGCAAAAGAGCGGTAATATGCAAGAAGAAATTATGACATTCCTAAAAAATTTCACTTCTGAAGATTTTGATATGCGATGAATAATTAAGCACATAGAACTATTTGTAATAAGCTGATTTTCTTGAAAACAGAGCTATTACTAGAACAATTACTGTCAATGCTACTGCACTAATAAGAGGGTACAAGTATGGCAAGGATGAAAATGTTATTTCAATATCTGTTGATATTTGTGGTATCTTGATCTTAATAACTGGTGAAAATACTGACCATTCAAATGAGAATTGCTCTTCTTCTATTATTATAGGTACCTCCATTTTTATCTGGTAAACTTCTGAACCCATATTAGTAATCTCAAAGTTTGTATCAGCTGCTTGGAAAGTTGTTCCTTGGATTTCATAAAGAGACGAATATATTATAATTATCGGAGGAATAACAATTTCTCCCTCAATATTACTGAATATTTCCTGGATTCTAACCATTTCACCGGGATTTAGAGTCACGTTAGCTAGATTTACTTTAGTGCATGAGAAGGTTGCTGAAGATGTTATTGTAAGTAAGATTTCCTTCTCTTCAGTGATATAGTGACTTGTCGCTGATAACGAATCAGCTAATGAATTATCCAAAACCTGCGATATTGTAAGATTAGATGAAGAAAGACCAGTATTCGTTATTTCATAAATTACAATTACTTGATTGTCTTCTGTAATTTGGTAATCAAAATCTAGAGATAATTCAGGTACAGGAAAACTAGGTCTTGCCTGATTTTGAAGTGAGAGCGGTGGAACAAGAATACCTGTAACCATTGTAGAGCTCACAACATTCTGAGTTTCTCCACTGAATGTCCAAATTAATGGTTCGTTGGACCAGGGACTAGGAATCTCTAATGGATCTTCTGATTTATCAGAAATAAAACTAACTAATGCTACATAAGTATTCAAACCTATATTGCTGTTCGCATTTATTGAAAATTCTTTTACAAAACTTGCGTTACCATCTATATGGCTAATACTAAAGGATTTTATTGGAACAATTTCTGTTGGCAACCACAGATAATTAAGTTTCAAGTTAACGATATCTACACGAACATTATATGCAGTTAGTGTTCCAATATTCTGGATATCAAGCAGAAAAGAAACCTCATCACCTACAACATAGATTGATTCATTTGAAAGTAACGTACTTCTAAGTACAGCCTCTTCATCGCCTATTTGGAGATTGAGACCGTTTGTTATACCATAATATTCTCTTCCAACTACATCTTGATATTTGAATCTGCTACCTAATGAAACAAATGTATCCGAAGCTGCAGAATAATCACTAAGAAACCTTCCACTAATATTATTTTGCGCAAACATAGCTACCATGAGATTCTTATAATCGTATTCATAACTTTGGAATAATATGTAATCAAAATCTTCATTATATGATTGCACCTCAAAACGAAAAACACCAAGCTTATCATTTGTTGTAGGAACATTCGCCAAATTCCATGAGATTTCTACCGATTCATTTACATCAAGAACAGGTATATTGCAGTAAAGATATGACCCAAAAATTGTTGAAACGTATGTAAAATCATTTTGATTGAATTGAAATAGAATAATTTCATCATAGAGAGCTTCGTACAATGTATCATAGGCATTATTGATTGCTGGTAAAAGAATTTGATAAACTTCTTGAATCTCACCTGTTAGATTAGTATAGAAATGCCCGATATTAAAATCTTGCATATATTCATCGAGATTTTGCACAATAACATTGTATACATCCAAAGGAATACCATTTGAGCTCAATATTTCTAAATATTCATTTAACACGATAGTTGTGTTATCCATCCACCTTACAAGCATACCTTCAGTAATATTCTCATACCATCCTTGAATATCAAGTACTGGAATAATAACATTTACATCTACAATACTATCGTAATAGACGCTAATTTGTATGAACGATGAAACAGTTTCATCGATTCTTATATCTTCTTTTAGAACAGGTGCATTAGCCCCATGTAACAATATTTCTTTAAAATCCTCTGGAATTGGAAAAACTATAGTTGTGTTTATTGCTGGAGAAGTACCGACATTTCTAACACTATAAACCATATCTAATATACCATTTTGATTTAGCTCATCATCAGAATAAGAAGAAGTTGTAACAACTCGTGGATATTCCAAATCTAAGAATGTAGCAGGATAGTACTCAACTAGTGCATCAAAAGCTTGAAATCTTGGTATTAGAAGAAAACGTAGAGACCACTCAAAAACACCTGTAACTTCCGGAGCAAAATTATCTGGAGAGGGATAGAGATGAGTGATATTTGCGGGAAAAGGTAGTTTGAAACTCACTTTCGATGAAAGAGAACGAGGATTTGAAATGATCTTTTCTCCTAAAACATTACTAACATTCATGCTTCGCAATTGATCAGTTATACTTATACCTTTTTCAAGACCAAGCATAGCTTTACGGACTGCGAAGAACTGTCCATCATCAGATTTTTTGAGTGTATAACCAAATGCATATATTATCGGATTAGTTTTTATTCGCTCAAAAAAGATGTCTTCAAAATTACCATTACTACTATTATTATCTGGAGCAAAAACGTCAACAAAAGCGACCAGAGCTTTAGAATATGATAAAGCAGCCATTAAGGATAACTGAACTGAATATGTACCGATTCTTTGGATATTATAGATTTCAAGCATCACACCATAATGGTCATAAAAAACTTGTTGTACATGTTGGTACATATTTTGAATAATTTGTAGATTTGTTGTTTGAATTACTATTTTTACGCTCAAACCATTTGGAAATTGCCAAAGAGGGTTTGTCCAGATTTTAGAAAAGTTAGTTTGTTCAGTCACTATAAAATCAATTCGTGATACCCTTAATAGTGCAGGAGATAGAAGATCAAAGTGTGTTTCATTTCTCATTCCATTTAATTCTAGATTCAAGAGAGCTGATTCTTCTTTTCCTGCAATTATTTCTATGCTCTCATAATATAGATTGTTAAAAAAAGAAGAAGTGGAAGAAGTAATTGAGCCATTTTCTACTTCTGATGCTTTAACAGAAGGAGTAATAAACAAAACAGAGAGTAACACAGTGAGTACAAAAACGCATTTCACGATAGATGGGGTATTTATTTTCCAATATATTTCCGCACTCATAGTGAAACCCTCTTATGTTTATTTAAGTTCAAAGTCAATTTTAAGGATTCTTTTCTAATTATATAGTGTTTACTTCGAGAAAATTCGAACTTCATCATAATTACCACACCAAACCATTCATAATCAAAAACGCCAGCCCGTTTAGAGTGTAACTTGTCACTAAAGCGACAATTCCTGCCTTTTCAATCCTTAATTCTTTTATAACTATAATTGCCTCAATAAGTAACCCCAAAGTAATAACTTGTGTAAAAATTAAAATTACAAACAACCATATTTCAAGATCTAATGGAGATACTGGATAATCTAAATCTACTACTAAAGATTCTAGAACACTAAAAAGTACTAGCGGTATCTGTACTATTACAACACTTTGAAAAAGAGCTAATTTTTCTTTCTTTCTTTTGAAAAGAAATGAAGAAAATAATTCACATAGAATATATGTTACAAGAGTAGAAACTACAAAGAAAATGGGTGCGAAATATGCAGGAGAAATTAAAGAAGGAAATAAGAATACAAGACTTGTTGACATGAAAAAAGTGGATACAGTTAATCCTACAAATAGAAGGAGTGTAAACCCTAGAGAACGAACAGAATCTGCATATATAAACTGAAAAACAGATCGAAGAAATAATGTGTGAAGAAAGGATAATTTTCCATATGCCTGGATTTCAGGAGCAGAAACATCTAGCTCATCTTCAATCAATGCATAAGCTCTTCTTCCCTTTTCAGACAATAAGTATTTTTTAGTAGCATTTTGAGTTATCAATTCCCCAAGAGTATCTAAATGATGGTATAATGTACCAACTTTTGTACCAAAACGTGATTGAATATCAGTAAAAGAAACAACCCTCTTTTCTCCAATAAACACAAGTAAGTCCCTTCTTATTTGATTGGAGAGAGCTTTCCAAATATTTGAAGAAAGCTGTTTCTTGGAATTCATTTATAATACTGACTAATACGATGTTAAATTTAAAACTTGGCTTTAAATCAGTAATGGTTTATAAGATTGTATAGCGTATCACGTTCGACAGGAATACGATTTGCATCTTTTATTATTGCTACAAAATCTTCCACTGTCATCAATTCACCATACGTTCCACCAGCTTTTTTCGTTATATTCTCAGTAAATAAAGTACCCCCAAGATCATTTACTCCTGCATCAAGAGAAATTTGGGCTAATTTTGGTCCAAGTTTTACCCAAGATGTTTGTATATTATGGATAGATTCACCTAAATAGAGTCTAGCTGCACTATAAAGAGCTAAATCGTGCATTCCTGAACTACTAGGTCGTGCACCTAGAAAGCGATACAGAATAGTGTTTTGATGCATAAAGGATAATGGAACAAATTCAGTAAAACCCTTAGAAAGTTCTTGTACCGTTTTGAGTATTACTAAATGCTCTGCTTCATCTATTAGTGATTCAACATGACCGTACATCATTGTAGCTGATGATTTTATTCCTGCACGATGCCCCGTAAGAACAATATTCACCCATTGTTCAGTAGATATTTTATCTGGACAAATTACTTTTCTTACTTCATCTACTAATATTTCAGCAGCTGTTCCAGGAAAGGAACCTAAGCCATTTTTCTTGAGTTCCTTGAAGATATTTTCTATGTTCTCCCCTGAAAGTTGTGACATATAAGCTATTTCTGCGGGAGAAAAAGCATGAATGTGTATATTGGGTGCAGTTCGCTTTATTGTTTTCAATAGATCTATATAATAAGCAAAATTTATCTGGGGGTCAAGCCCTCCTTGGATACAAACTTCTGTACACCCTCTAGCTAATGCTTTCTGCGTTTCTATCTCAATATCTTCAAGCGACATCCTCTTTGAAAGAGATCGGTCTTTTCTAGATTCAGACTTGAAAGAACAAAACCTGCAGGTTCCTATACAATTATCCGTGAAATTAATATTCTGATTTGTTACAAAAGTTACATTACTCCCTACTTGTTCAGCTCTTGCTTCATCAGCTAAAGCGAGTTGAATCCCCAAATCCTTTCCTCTCTTCTTCAGCATCAAAGCAAGCTGCACTATTTCTTCTTTATGAGATTCACGAAAATTTGAAATATCCAAATGTTGGTCAATCTTAGGGGGAGAGGTATTTTTCATTTGTGTAGGTATCCTCAATTAATGTGCGTATCCTATCGCTTAAATACTTTTTATAGGAGGGATAAACTGGTAATCTTTCCTTAAAAATATAGCCGTTCTTCTCAAGTATTTTCTTGAGGTTTTCTTCTTTTAGCCAATCCATTGTGGGATTGATAAAATCTATTGTAACAGGAGAAATACCTCCTAAATCATTAGCCCCATGAGCTAAAGCATCTATAATACGTTCACTGTTTAAGTTAGGTGGCACTTGAATATTTACAGATTTGGGTAATATCACTCTTGCAAGAGCTACTGAGTCAAGAAAGTCTTTTTTTGATGGAGGGAGTCTGTCAGCCATTGGTGTAGAAGGTATTGGATTAAAGTTTTGAATAATTACCTCTTGGATGTGAGAGTATTGTTTGCTAATTTTAGCAATAGATAGCAGAGATTCTATCCTTTCTGCTATATTTTCACCAATTCCAACAAGAATTCCAGTAGTAAAAGGAATTTTGAGCTTACCGGCATTCTCAATTGTCTCAAGTCTTTTTTCCGGATTCTTACCTGGAGAATTGAAATGAGGATGACCTTTACCCATTAGACGTTTACTAACATTTTCAAGCATTAATCCCATGCTAGCATTTGAATCCTTGAGTAAAGAAAGTTCTTCAAATGAAAGTAAGCCAAGATTTGAATGGGGAAGCAGTGCTTTTTTTAAAGCTATTTCACAAAAATTTTTAACATATTCGACAGTTGAAGAATAACCATGGCGTGTTAAAAAATCACGGGCATCCGAATACTTTGTTTCGGGTTTTTCTCCGAGGGTTAACAGAACTTCACTACATTCAACCTTTTTCGTCTTTTGAAGAAATTCAATGTACTTGGATGGAGTAATCCAAGATGAAACATCATCTGATACGAAACCACAATAATCACATTTGTTTCTACATTGACGAGTTACAGGAACGAAAATATTTCGTGAAAAAGTTATTTCGTTTTTGTAATTCTTAACACGTTTCTCATTTGCTTTATGAACAAGTTCCTCAGAGTTATTATTGACTAGAGATAAATATTTATCGAGACTCATTTCTTTTCCTCATCCAGCAATGTCATTGAAACAAGAATACCCTCACCAACACGTTTTGTTTGCGTTATCTTAACGGACAGTGTTTTTTTCAAAGTATTCTTTAATTCATCTCTTAATAGAGGAATACCCCCTAAATGTCCTACTAGAATAGGAGCGAAATAGATAAACATTTTATCAACAAGTCTTCGTTGAATAAACTGTGAGATAATCGTTGATCCCCCTTCAACAAGTAATGTTTTAACATTAAAATCGTTTTTCAAATGCTCAAGTATCTGTATTAAATCAAGAAAATTAGTTTTTTCTTCTTCGCCAACAGGAATAATTGTCACTCCAAGATTGTTAAATTCGTCTCTTTTTTCGATAGGATGGGTCCTAGAAACAAAAATTACAGTAGGATACTTTTTTTGTTCTTTGATAACTTTAGAATCTATAGGAATTGAACCTTTAGAATCGAGAATAACTCGAAGAGGGTGTTTTTTACGCGAGGTTATGTATCTAACTGTAAGCAATGGATTATCAATGATAACAGTGTTTTTTCCTACAAGAATAGCATCAACACTACTTCTCAATGAATGAACTCTTTCTAAATCTTCTCTACTTGACAGATGTAAAGCTCCCTTATTAGAAGCAATGAAACCATCTAAGGAAGAAGCAACATTGATAATCACTTTTGGTCTTTTCATTTTATCTTCTTTCCATTAAACATCTGAAATATAATATCATTAGGTGTTGCTCGCAAGGTTATAGCCGTGTAAACATCTTTTGAATATTTTGTTCTAACACTTTCAAGATTTATTGCAACAAAATCTGCACTGTAACCTGTTTCAAGTCTACCTATTTTTCTTTTTGCAATTATACCAGCGTTTACTGTTAATGCTTTCAGAATCTCAATTGGTTCAATTACATTTCCTAGACTCAGACAACCTAACAGAGTGTTTTTCATCAAGTGAAATGGATCTGGATTAGACATCAATATATTATCTGTTCCCAATCCTAGAAGCACTCCTTTATCCAGAATTTCCTTTATAGGAGGGAATTTCAAACCAAAATACATTGTAGTTAGTGGACAACACACAACGCCTACATCTTGTACCTTCAATAGCTGTAAATCGTTTTCTATGTCTGCATAGTTAGCATGAACAACAAAATCAATATCATACAAATCCAAAGCGTGCTGTACATCAGTTTTACCAAAAGCGTCAAGAGATCTAGAAACAATATCTTCAGTTTCTGAAACATGAAGACTCACAATAATATTGGGATATTTAGGTTTAAGAAAGTCTATTTGTTTTATATGTTCCTCATGTTTATCATGAAGAGTGAAAATTGTTGAAAAACCTATCCCCTCACATGTAGCATGTTCTAGAATATTAGTGACATTAAAATCATTAGTAGGACGACCAAGAACAATTCCTCTAATTGATGAGAGAAAAGAATCAAGAGCATTTTTTAGCATAATTACACCTGGTAAACCGCTTTCTCTATAATCAATGAATGAAGTAAAACCATTTTCGATAAGCGTCTGTAAACTATATTTCATTCCATCAACAAGGATATGTGACGCTATTTCTTCTAATTTAGAATGTTTGAGACCATTCTTTCCTACAACTTCTTGTAATGA
The DNA here is from genome assembly GCA_023705985.1 of Candidatus Heimdallarchaeota archaeon. Classification (GTDB taxonomy): domain Archaea; phylum Asgardarchaeota; class Heimdallarchaeia; order Heimdallarchaeales; family Heimdallarchaeaceae; genus 18H4-34. The sequence continues at coordinate 9,812 of BPTO01000019.1, forward strand.
CAAACCATATCCTTGATCTTTTAAAAAAGAGTCTCCAATATGAGTATGAGCATTGATAAACCCAGGAATAAGTACAGATTGAAAAGGAAGAGAAAAATCGGGTTCAGTTGAACTTTTAGAGGATATTTGTTGAATGTAACCTTCAGTATTAATTTCAATATACAAATCACGTTCTAGTTGCAATTCATTACCAATAAGAGCTTTAGGAGCAAAAATAACAGACACAAAAAAAATATGCTGATGAGTTATAAAACACTTTTGCCAATTTTAATGTATACTTAGTATCTCATATATAAAGGATGTAAAAAAGAGGAAGTGTTGAAGTTTTACTCTTATTATTACTTCGTTTCTACTAAGTTTCTGACCGCGGGTCTATTTTTTCTTTGTCTTCTTTGAGATTATCCTTGTGAGTAATAAGGGAAATATTAGCATTATGAGAATAAATGTGAAGTTTGATTGATTCTTATCTGTAGTAGATTCAACTGAATGTACGGTAGGTTCATCGAGAGGATATAGATCTTCTGAATTTGCAGAACCATCTATATAATAAGAACCTGTTCCTGACCAATCTGACCAGTAATTACCTTCAAGTGTTTCAGTACTATACCAATAGTTGTTAGCTCCAGAATCATACGCTTGGGAAGTACCACCAAGGTTATTATCTACAAAAGTATTATGGTGAAAAAGAATATCATCAGAAATAGATGAGGAGTATACTCCATATTTTTCATTTTCTTGTAGAAGATTGTAAGTAACGACACAAAAATCAGAAGAGGAAAGATAGATGCCATGGTTGCTGTTGTTGTTGCAAGTGTTGTTGGAAACAGTAGAATTACTAGAATAGTAAAGATAGATGCCAATATCGTTGTTATCGCTGCACATGTTATTTGTAACAGTAGAACTACCAGAATCATCAAGCAAGATGCCTATGCAGTTATTGCTGCAAGTGTTGTTGGAAACAGTAGAACTACCAGAATCATCAAGCACGATACCTCGTAAGTTGTTGATACAAGTGTTGTTGGAAACAGTATAATCACTAGAAGACAAAAGATAGATACCTCTGTAATTGTTGATGCAAGTGTTGTTAATGACAGTAGAATCACCAGAAGAGGAAAGAGAGATGCCATCCCTGTTGTTGTTGATACAAGTGTTGTTGACAACAGTAGAACCAACAGAAGAGGAAAGAGAGATACCAATATCGTTGTTACTACTACAAGTGTTGTTGGAAACAGTAGAAATAGTAGAAGATAAAAGATAGATACCGCTGAAGTTGTTGTTGTAGCAAGTGTTGTTGGAAACAGTCGAACTACCAGACGAGGATAACAAGATGCCATCGTTGTTATTTTTGCTGCAAGTGTTGTTAGTAACAGTAGAACCATAAGAAAATCGAAGATAGATACCGCTGAAGTTGTTGTTGTTGCAAGCGTTGTTAGTAACAGTAGAAATACTAGAACATAAAAGTTTGATACCATAGTTATTGTTACTGCAAGTGTTGTTGGAAACGGTAGAAATACCAGAATTCCAAAGATAGATGCCAATGTCGTTGTTATTGTTGCACGTATTATTATTGACAGTAGCTGTTAAATAAGCGACATCATCGATATAAATGCCATTGATTAATGCGTCAACATAGCAGTTGCGAACAATGAAATATTTTGTTGTATCAGTAATATAAATACCATTTTGACTCGTTGTTATAATATTGTAACCCTCAATAAGATAAGGATCCTCGACAGTTCCTGTTCCTGGAAAAACTTCAAAATCGCTATCACTTGTTATTTCAATAGGATCATGAGATATTAATGCAAAAGATATATAGTTAGCAGAAGAAGACAATACAGAATCGAATTTGACTGTTGTATTATTATTGCTAAATAAAAATAATATTATTAATAAACCTATTAAAAATATATTAGTTATAGTTAAGTGTTTTTTTGACATCATTTCTCCATTATCCCCATTGAAATTCTACTTGATTGACACTTTTTAAGTTCCACCCCAAATAGTTATTTTTTCTTTGTCTTCTTTGAGATTATCCTTGTGAGTAATAAGGGAACTACTAATATTAGAAGAGTAAGTGTGAAGTTTGATGGATTTTCATCTGTAGTAGATTCAATTGAAGTGTGTTCAGTTGTAGTATGTTCAAAAACTTCATCAAGAGGGTAAAGATCGAATGCTCCAGCTGAACCATCAATATAATAGTAACCTGTTCCCGACCAATCTGACCAAAAATTTCCTTCATTAGTGATTACATCACACCAGATATTATTATTTCCATCATCATACGCTTGGGAAGTTCCTACTAGATTATTGTCTAAAAAGGTATTATGGTGAATATGATTATTATCAGAACTAGATTCTATGTATATTCCATAACCTTCATTTTCTTGTAGAAGATTGTAAGTAGCGACACAAAAATCAGAAGAGGAAAGAGAGATACCTTCAAAGTTATTATTGATGCAAGTGTTGTTGGAAACAGTAGAACGGCTAGTATGGTAAAACCAGATGCCTCCCCTCTCGTTGTTGCTGCAAGTGTTGTTGAAAACAGTAGAATTAACAGAAGTGGAAAGCGAGAGGCCTCTGTGGTTATTGATGCAAGTGTTGCTGGAAACAGTAGAACTAATAGAAGTGGAAAGCAAGAGGCCTACAAGATTGTTGTTACATGTGTTATTGGAAATAGTAGAACTATCAGAATAGTAAAGCAAAATACCTCTGTAGTTGTTGTTGCAAGTGTTGTCGGAAACAGTAGAGGAAGAAGAAGTGTAGAGAAAGATGCCAGTATCGTTGTTATTGTTGCAAGTGTTGTTGAAAACAGTAGAACTAACAGAATTGTCGAGAAAGATGCCAACATCGCCATTGTTGCAAGTGTTGTCAATAATAGTTGAATATGTACAAGAGTAGAGAAATAGACCAGTTGTAGCATTATTTAATATTTGGTCACGCACTGTAACATTAGTACAATTGATGAATATTAATTGACCATAAACTGGTTCAGCAATAATCGTAGATTCAAGGTTAGTGTAAAAACCTAGTTTTTTCCCATTCACCCAATTATTTTCTATAACATACGATAGGTAAGCATCAATGGTATATTCGTATATATATAAACCACAATTAGTAAAAGTGTTGTTGGAAATAGTAGAGTTGCCAGAATGCGGAAGCCTGATGCCATAGTGGTTATTATTACTGCAAGTGTTGTTGGAAATAATAGAATGATCAGAACGATAAAGATTGATGCCACCATAGTCATTGTTGCCACATATGTTGTTGGAAATAGTAGAATTAATAGAGGAATCAAGCTTGATACCGTCATGTACATTGTTGCTACATGTGTTGTTAGAAACAGTTGCTGTCCCATCAGCTACATTATCGATATAAATACCATCATATATTGCGTCAACATAGCAGTTACGAATAATAAAATAATTAGTTGTATTATAGATATAAATTCCAGTATATTCTGTTGTTATAATTTCCAACCCTTCAATAATATAAGGATCTTCAGCTGTTCCTGTTCCTAGAAAACCGTAATCGGTGAAATTATCGTCAGAAATTATTTCAATTGATTCATGGGGTGTCAATTCTAATGAAGGAGGTCTGTAATCATTCTCTTCAGCAGTTATTTGTACATTGACATTTGATGCGTAGATTGACAATGTCAGTATTAGTAAAAATATTGTTGTTTTCTTTTGCATAAATTCACACTTAAATAAGCTCTATTATAGGATATATGTTTTGTGATACGGATTCTTCTGTTAATATTCCTAATGCGCATATTTTTCGAGCTTATAAACCAAGTTTAGATAATTTAGTAGGGCCATCTGTTCTAATATCTTCCTATCTTCAAAAAATCCTAATTTCTTGGTTTTAGAGCCTTGGTCTATTAGGATTTCAAACAACTAAAGATTATTGAGTAGAAATGATTCAGTATAAAACCCACATACAGTTAAAGGTTAAACTGGTTTTATTAGGAAGTTTATCAACGAAATTAAAAGCAGAAAACAGTATCTTTATAAAAAAAAGTTAAGAGCTTCGTATAACTAGATTATTGAAAGGGATAAAGTATGGTTCGCGTAAAGAACGCTGAAGAAATTAGGGATATGATTAAACATCACCCAATGGATTTAAGACGTGTGTTTACTATTGCAGCTCACATTGACCATGGAAAAACAACCACAAGTGATTTTTTGCTCAGAAGAGCAGGTTTGATGTCTGATGCTGACGCTGGAAAAAAAGTTATGATGGATAGCGACGAGGAAGAACAAGAAAGAGGAATTACTATTTTTACTAGTGTTGTTCTACTCAATTACGACTATGGTGACAAACAATATCTTTTTGAGATTAACGATACACCAGGTCATATATCTTTTACAGGAGAGGTGTCTCGTGCCTTGCGCGGCAGTGATGGTGTCATTCTCTTAGTTGATGCTCTTGAAGGTGTTATGACCCAAACTGAGACTAATATCCGCTTAAGTATAGGCGAGATGTGTAAACCTGTCTTATTTATCAACAAGGTTGATCGTCTCATTTCTGAATTGCGATTAGCTCCTAAGGATGTCTTTTCTAAGATTGATTCTATTATCTCACAGGTAAACAGATTAATTAAAGCATGTGCTCCCAAAGAATTGTCTAAAGAATGGCAAGTTTCCTTTGTTAATGATTCCGTCTCTGTTGGAAGCGCAAAAGATGGCTGGGCTTTTAATATGTCCACCCTTAAACGATTAGAAATCAAACCTCAAGTAGTCTTTGAAAAATATGCCGAAGATAACAAGGATTGGCTAAAGACTGAACTTCCTCTCGAAGATCCTCTTCTTGAAATGGTTATTAAACACCTACCCAATCCTGTTGAAGGTCAAAAATTGAAAATCCCTCATATCTGGTCTGGTGATCTTGAGAGTGAAGTAGGCAAATCCTTGATAGAATGCGATCCAAACGGACCATTACTAGGTATGATTACAAAAATATTCATAGATCCAAAATCTAAAAGGCCGACACTTATAGGGCGAGTTTTTTCAGGAACACTTAGGAATTCAGATATATTGTATTTAGTAGGTAAAAAGACTAAGGTAAAAATAAAAAGACTGGGAGTTATGGAAATTACTGACATTCTTGATGTTGATGAAGTTCCTGCTGGAAACTTATTTGCTATTTATGGTTTTATTTGTCCAGCTGGTGAAACATTCGTTTTAGATGGTGAGCAGGAGAAAATCACCGTTTTTGAGGAAATCTCTTATGTAGCTGAACCTGTAGTTAGTCGAACAATTAAACCCAAAGATCCAAAAGACATAGCGAAATTGGGTGAAGTTGTTTCCAAATGGATAATGGCCGATCCAACAGCAACTTTTAGACATGATGAAGAATCAAAAACTTATGTTCTTTCAGGAATTGATCCTCTACAAATCGAAATCTTGGTTACAAGAATTCGAGAACAAGTAGAAATAGAAGTCAGTGATCCTATAGTTGTCTATAGAGAACTACCTACGACCAAAGGAATAGATGTTCATTCAAAATCACCAAATGGTCATAACAGATTGTTAATTCATATAGAACCATTAGATAAAAAAGCTATGGCATTATTCAAGAGTGGAAAAGTAAACATGGATCAAGACAGAAGGACGAGAGCACAAATTCTACAACAAGAAGCAGGATGGGAAGCAAAAGTAGCTAGAAGGATATGGACAATAAGCGAGACAAACGTATTAATTGATGCAACAACAGGAGTTCAAAGATTCGATAATATTAAACAATATATCATTCAAGTTTTCATGGATTTCTGCAATGGAGCAACACTAGCAAAAGAGCCACTAATGGGAAGTAAATACATCATAACAGATGCAACAGTACACGTAGACCCAGCACACACTGGTTTTACTGAAATTTTTCAAATGGCTTTAGCTGGTTACCACACAACCTTCCTAACAAGCGATCCCCATATACTAGAACCTATACTAATGATTGATATCAAAGTTCCTTCCAATTATGTAGGTAATATGTCCAAAGTTATTACTCAACATCGTGGAATTATTCAAGAAATGACTCAAGACGGTGAAAATACTTTGATAAAAGGAAAAATCCCTACAGCTGAAACAATAGATTTAGCAGATGAAATAAGAAGTAACAGCTCGGGAAGAGCTTTCTTTGGTTACCAATTCTTGGGTTTTGAACCAGTGCCTAAAAATCTTGAAAAAGAATTAATACAAAGTATTAGAGAGAGAAAAGAACTACCTCCAGACATTCCAGATATTTCAAACTGGGATCGATTTATGTACAGACGTACATAATCTCTTTTTCTTCTTTACTTGTTCATCCTCTCATTTTTCTTTCAAACATTATTTCTGAAATCTTCATAAACTCCCCCACCTAAAGGAAGGGGACTTCTGTTGAATTCAGGTAAAAGATGGTGTGAATATTTTATTTCTTACTCTTCTTTTGCACTCAGTTGCTCGCGTAATTTTTGATAGAACAGCTCATCATCTTCCACTGGTGAAAGTCCACCTTCTGTTACAATCCCAGTTCGTTCCGCTTCTTGGTATTGTCTTTCTACATCTAGCACGGGTTCAATAGCAGATTCTAATCTTGATGAAAGTCTCTCTTGTATGAAACCTATTAACACTGTAAAGAGAAGTATGAACACTACAATTGGAATAAGTAGCAACACTACTCCTTCTGGTTCATACATTTCTAAGGAATTGTATATTGAGGCTGGATAGCGCAGTACAAATAGTAGTACATTTGGATTTAAAATTACATATAATCCAACAATCATTATTCCCACTCTAAACACTACAGAAACTAACACATAGACAATCGTCATTAGCGGAGATATCGCCACTGAAGCTCCTACTAGCTTGTCATCTATTGTTGAATCACTTGCTACTAGCCCATCATGATATCTTTGGAGTCTACTAGTGAGCTTGTCTTTTTGTCCTCCAGGTTTCGCGAACAGTGAATCTGATGCTTTGTCAATCATGAGAGCTACACCTGCAAAACCAAATTTTCTTGATACAGAGCTTCCTGTACTTGTGATTGACTTAGAGGCTTGTTTTTCTTCAGAATCTTCTCCTTCTTCAGCCACTTCATGTGTTAACTTTGCTGGATCAGTAGACGTTATACCTAGCCTGAAATCTTTCAATCTATCTAAAGATCGTAACACACGCTGATGCCTGTTCTGTGTGGGGTTGAGAATCTGTGAAATATACGATATTTGGAGTGAGATTTCCAAGAACATATACGAAGCTAAAGCTACCATAACAACATTTGAACTAAACATATCTCCGATATTACTGGAAGGAATGAAGGAAAATACATCTGGAGAATCTTGCCTAAAGAGGAGTTGAACACTGCTATAAAAAACAATAAATTGTGACAGAACAAATGCTGTCGCAGCTGAACGCATATCAGCACGGAAAATAAAAGCAAGAATAGCTATTCCTAATAGAATAATAGCAAACCAAAGAAGAGATGCACGGTTAATAGTTTTTAATAGATCCCCTTCCAGACTAAAAATGCTACTGAAGTATCTCGCAAAAGGAGAAAAGAGAAAATCTGGAACTGTAGCGCTAGAAGGAACAGCAAATAGATCATCAAGCCCTAAATTACTAATCGCATTTTGCATCGCAACAGGAACATCAACATTATTGAAAAGATCAACATTGAGAAAAGCTCTAACAGTATTCAATATAGCTACTGCATCTTGAGGAGTACCAGCTGCATTAACAATAGGTATCAAAACAAGGAAGGGGAGGGTAAAGAGAACGATTACTATAAGCTGAATGAAAATGAAAATCATTTTGAGAGTATCAAGAAGATGACCTTCAGGGAATTTAGCGGTATTATCAAAATCAATAAGATCAAAGAGAGTTATTGATAACCATACAATGGCTCCAACAGCTATAAGACGACCAATAACGTTAGTTGCCATAGTTTGCATGCGAGCACCACGGAGACGTCGCTGGACACCGCGGATGCCGAGGTCAATGAAACCAGAATCTGAGAGAGAGTCCATACCATAATCACCCTTGACGTTGCATTCGATTAAATTGAGCTAAAACTGTTGGCATAAAATCATCAGGACCAACAGAAACAGAAGTTGCATCAAAGCCACGGAGAGCTTTAAACATAATTTGGCGCTCACCAAGCTGTTTTTCAACAAGTGCATGACCAATCATCTGCTCAACAGGAGAAAGCTGCTGAGAAACGATTTCAAACCAAGGACCGAAGGGAGAGACAACAGTAATGTTATGTTTACGAGCACGAGCACGACGAACAGCAGGAATAATCTTTTGAGGATGCGATTCAAGGTCAGAAATGACAATTAGGTAAGCAGAACGCTTAACACGTTGAAGAATAAAGTCAACAGCATTCTCAAGATCACCTTCACCCTCAGGTTTAGCATGAGCTAAAGCTTCAAGGAATTGGAAAAGTTGTGCTCGGACACCGGTAAGCTCAATAAAAGAACGAACCTTGGAATCATAAATACATAAAGCAACAAGATCTTTTTTCTCAAAAGCAAGATGGATGAAAAGAACAGCACTACGAATAGCATACTCAAGTTTAGTATTTCGGGGAAGACCAGCACCCATACTAGCAGAAGAATCAAGAACGATAACGACGCGAATATTTTGCTCAGCTTCATACTCACGAACCATCATTTTCTGAGTACGACTATAAGCTTTCCAATCGATAAACTTGAATGCGTCACCAACTTGATATTCACGAATACCAAAAAAGTCAGTACCCATCCCCTTGATTTTAGTGCGGTGGAAACCAAAAAGGAGACCAAGCTGACGCTTCTTACCGATCATCTCCATCTTACGGATATCCTCGTAGCTAGGATAAACTAATATCGTTGTCTTTGTTTTTATCTCTCCTTCTGTTGCATAGAATCCCATTCTATCTCTAATTATTACTTTTGTTGGACCTATATCAAACTCTCCTCTTATTGGAATCCTTACAATATACCCAAACGTTATTTCTTCTCTTGGATTCAATTGTGTTACGATAAAGTTTTCTCCTAAAATTAGATCAAATACTTCTGGTATAGCATCATATATTTCTATTGTTGGTATTTGGTTTACTGATTTGTTTCTTGCTGTTACTTCGATGTAAACATAATCTCCTGCAAATGCTTTTGTTTTAGCTACTCTTCTCTTTATCTCTATACTTTTCGGGTTTGCTCCTAGTCTATAAAATGGCAGCCCTAATAGTACTGAAAATATTAGCATTACTCCCGCTATTATAAAATACCAAATCAATGTTGCATCTTTCACGTAGAAGTGGACTACGTCCATAATTCCGAAACCTTGTGCTTCTGCTGTCGACCCATTAAGTGTTATTGGTTCTGTTGTAAAGGAAGCTATAATATTATTCAGTGACAGATATCCTGCTAACGCGAAACCAATTGAAATCATTACAATTCCGGCAAAAACTAGCCATCCGCCTCTACGTGTGAACATTCTTGTCTTACACCTATTATTTCCAATTCACTTGTTCTAACTATAGTTCTTATATTTTTCCCAATTAGGAATCTTTACTGATTAACTTATACTTTCTCCACTCTGAGAAGAGAAAGGAGAAAGTTTTGTCACTTACCTACTTAAGACTTGTTTTCTTCTTTTTTCTCTAAACAGGCACAACAAGATTCCTTAGAATCTCATCTACAACCATTGTTCCAGTTGTTCCTTCAAGTTCAGCTTCAGGCTTCATCTGCAACCTGTGAGAAGTTGCTATTTTTGACACTCTTTTTATATCATCGGGGATGACATAATCTCTTCCTCTCATAGATGCAACAGCTTTTCCAGCGTTGAGAAGGGCTATGCTACATCGTGGACTACCACCTAGTATAAGTCTTGGGTCTGTTCTTGTTGCGACAACTAGCTCTCGGATGTAATTAATAATATCCTCATGTACATATACTCTTCTTGCAACAGTTTCAATCATTTTTGTTATTGTCATAGGAGTAGTTACTCGTCGAACAGTTTTGCGGATTCCTTTATGAATTAATTCAATAATCTCTTTTTCTTCATCAGGAGATGGCAAGTCTACAAGAAGTTTGAACATGAAACGATCAACTTGTGCTTCTGGCAATGGGTAAGTTCCTTCTTGTTCTATTGGATTCTGTGTGGCAATAACTAAGAATGGTGGTTCAAGCTCAAATGTTGTTCCTTCGACAGTGACTTGTTTTTCCGCCATTGCTTCTAATAGCGCAGCTTGGGTTTTTGGTGGACTTCTGTTAATTTCGTCAGATAAGACGATATTACAAAATATTGGCCCTTTTCTCATTTTGAAGGTTCCAGCTTTTGGGTCATAAATTGTTGTTCCAACAACATCACTTGGTAGTAAGTCGGGTGTGAATTGTATTCTCTTAAAATCGCACCCTAGTGTTGCTGCAAAATACTTAGCCATCACAGTTTTTGCAATTCCAGGGACTCCTTCTAATAGACAATGTCCTCCTCCTAGAAGAGCAATAAACATATCCTCTAGAATATCTACGTTGCCTATTATCACTTTTTCAAGTTCGCTATAGATTTCTTCCCAAACACGTTTAACATCCTTCGGTGTAACATATGTTTCTGTTTCTGCTTGTGCCTGTGCTTTTGCTGGTTTTTCTTCACTCATACTTTTCACTTTCCATTTCTTTTTTTATTTTTTACTCTACGATATTCTATCCATTAAATCTTTAATGAATGTCATTATAGTCAAAAATTCAGTTTCTTTCAATAAACGAGGTCTTCCCAAAAAGGCATCAATTCGTCTTAATTGAGGAAGAATATTTTTAACTTTCAAAGATGGATCTCTTTCCAAAAAGAATTCCGTTACTTCTCTTGGTGTATTAAGAGGACTACCAGATATTTTTCTAGCTCCTCTCAATAATGCTCTATATAAGAGACTAATCGCTTCTTTGAATGCTCCTGTCTCGGTGATTCTCCTTATTTCCCTTTCGAATCTTGATTTTCCTGCTTCTCCCCTGTATTTTGTCCACAATACAGGTGTTAATCTTGTTTTCTTTGGAATAAGAGGATAAGCTAATACTGCAATAAATATAGGTATAAAAGGAGCGTATAAAGGAAACATTGACATTTCAGTTATAAAGCGCATCAAAGTCATTGAATATATAGAAGCACTATAGAATTTTTGATGAACATGTCCTTCATCAAATATAATAGGGTAGGGTTCCCCTGCAGTCATGTTAAGATCCTGTGTGGCATAATCAAACAAGTTTTGACAGAATCTTAAATTGTCATTATCGTCAGTTTTTTCAATCCATTTGTTAATAAAAATATCTGGATCGCCAATCATTATAATTTTACCATTACCTATAGGTAGCGTCATCATAGGGGCAAATTTTACATTTCCCCACTCATCTTCATCAGGGGTTGCTGTCCCTTCTTTTGCTGCACGAAAATCTGACTCTAACCATGCAGATTTGGAAGTATAAAATGGTAAAAACGGCAAGAATTGATCTTCTATTGATCTGCCAAATAGAGACAAGGATACAGCTTGCATTGGCATCCAATCAGGTTGATAGATTTTCACAGTCTGTGGAACACCTTGGTCAATGTATACACTATGATTCATTTTTATGCTAATAACAGTACCAAACTCCATTTGCACACCCTTGGTAATCCCATTAGTTAATGGGTTCGTCCCTTCAAACTCTTTTAAAAGTGGCTGAGCTGGATTAGTAGTATAACTTTCTGCATCCATCAATACTGAATTATTGAAACCAATACCTTTTAACATCCCTGCAATCATAGTGAAAATAAGATCCCCTCCTTCCTGTGTTACATTTCCAAATAATTCGGATAATGAAGTTATTGTTCCTCCACTTACTGAAGCGACATCATCCCAAGTTTCTAATAAATTGAAGAGTGGTTCAAATATTTCAGAACCTGTTCCGTAATCATCTGCAATAATTAAACTTCCACCTCGTGCAAGGAACGCTATCATTGAAATAGTATCAGCTTGACTATATTTTGTTGCTGGTCCAATGACTGTTACTACAGCTGATCTATTGAATCTATTTAGAATATTAAGCGATGACATTCCATTTAATATCTCGTATTTCTGTCCATAAGCAGTTGTTTCTTGTTCTAAATACAAGCGTACGCTAGAAAGCCCATCCCATCCTTCATTGTATATTGAGAACTTTGTCCCAAAGCTACCTAGACCTACCATTCCTAGAAATATAGGTACCACTATTACCATGAAGAGAAGAAACATTGCAATGGAGTACTTCGTAAAGGAAGGACGCCAACTAAACTTTCTTCTTGATGCTCTTTCGCTTCTTGACAACTTTCTTCTTTGTTGACTTCTTCTTTTGTTTTCCTCTTGGCTCAACTACTTCAACATCCTGTTCTCTTATACCTCTGAAACAGATATCTAATCGCTGTATAGCCTCTTGATAGTCTTCATAAGTGACTTCTCTGTCAGTATAACGAGCAATTTCAAAGGAGACCATATACTCATCCATTACTTCTGCGGAAATGTTCGCCTCATTAGATATTTCAAAACCAAATTCACGTCCAGTTGTATTAGAAGAACGAGTCATATTTAATAAATCATGAGCAATGGTTGTTAAACCTCCAAATGAAGCGATTACAGCTCCGCGATAATCTTGCCTTTGCTCGAAGATTCTAACATCTCCCATGACTGTATTAAATATTTGATCTAATCTCTTAACCTGTTTTTTCCTTTTGAAGAAACCAAATATACCTCTGTTACTCAACTTTCTTTTCACCTACATTTATGTTTCGATTTCCATTTTACTAATTTCTAGTTGATCTATAGTTTTAAGGAGTGCTCTCACTCCTGCATTATAATCTTCTTCGGTTATAGGTTCATGACTATAACGCGCTTTTTCGAAATAATAAGTTATTGTAGCCATAGTTTCTCTTTGGATTTCAGCTTTTGCTGCTAAGAGAAAAGCAAATTCCATCGGTGTTTGATGTTTATATCTTGGAAGTTCGTAGAACTCTCTACCCACACCTTCTACTACGTTCCACATTTTTATTAAACCTTCCTTATATCTTCCCTCAGCACCATCTCTTTTTATTTCTTCAATAATTTCTCTTAGGTAATCTCTTAATCTTCTTCTAAGAGTTTGTTTTTTAGCATAGGTTTGTAAAGAGTGTCTATTAATCCAGAAGAATAGAACTATTATAACAACAACTAAACCACCAACAACTCCACCGATGAGTGCACCGATGTTTAATTCAGTACCACCACCAGGAGGAATAACAGGGGGAGGATTAACAACACTTAATTGCACAAGAGGTGTAGTAAGCAAATTATTGACAATATCATATGATAGTAAATTGTAATCTAATGGAAAAGGATCGACACTTGTTTCATTTAAGAGATAATCAGAAAGATCTAATGATGCAAAATATGTATTTGTTGTTCCAACTTGAGTTAAAATCACAAGTATTGTCTGTCCATTATAATCAACATAAACTGTAACATTTTGTATACCTGATCTTTCATCAGTAAGAATTATAGTAAAATTAAGAACAGTATCGGCTTCTATAACTATGCCAGTATAATCAACAACTAAACCACCAGGGCCAATTACAGGAGCGTCAGAGTCTATAGCTGCTAGATTTCTTGTTATACTTGTGATTGCATTGTTTACGGGATTTGCATTATCATAAGCAATGTAGTACCATGAGTACTCGTAATTATAGTCTGCGTTTAAGACATAAAACCACTGGTTAGTACTGGGAACGTTTGTCATCAATTCGCCATTTTTATAATTTTCTTCCCAGACACCACTACCTTCCACACTTCGATTAACATAAATTCTTACAGATGAAATACCTGTGTATATTGAACTGTCATTAACAAAAACTGTAATATTAAACCAAGGATTATCTAGTTCTGGAGATGTTAAGGAAACTGGATCTCCTTCTTCCACTGGTTCTTCATAGTCCCCTATTTGATACTCATTATAGTGTGTACTATTATATAAAAGATATATCCATCCAAAGGTTACATCGTATTGTGCAACAGCTTGTCTTGTTCCATTAGCAAATAAACCATAACCTGCAAAATCTTTGACCTCAATGTAATATTGAATGTAATTTTGTGCATACATCGTACTTATATTTAAAGTAGCTTCATATTGACCCCCCCCAATATCGTATAAAGTAATATTATCCCATATTACTATTACACCTACACCCTCTTCATAAATTTGGTAAATCAAAGTTACATAGTTTATACCCGTTCCCACATCTGAAGCAGTTACAGTAAACGTAACATCAAAATAAGGTTCATGTGGGACTACTACTAATGGGTCTGGTGTTCGTATTTCTGCTGTTATTTGAGGTACATCATAATCTGGACCATAAATGTAAATTGTATGAGTTATTGACTCAGCATAAACCAATCCAGGAAGAACGTTTGCTGTAATTACAAGACCAGCAGGATAAGCTATTGATAGATCTAACCCACTGCTATCCAAATCACTCACAGTATAAAGGACATAGTGAGTATCGTTAGTTACTCCATCAGGAAGATTATTTACTTCATATCCTGCAAGAGTGATTGAAATCGTCGCACCTAACGGTTTCCTACCAAATTGATCTCTCACTGTAAGATTATATGCTTGAGCTGTTAATGAAGAATAGAAAGTATTGTTGAATTCTGTCCAATCAGCCACTGGATCATCTAGAGGATCAGTGAAAGTTAAAGTAAGATCATAATAGGTGTTAAAGGTGACGTTTGTTGAAACTACCCCTATTACATTATAACGATAAGTTGCTTGGGTTTCATTTAAAGCCGTTACTTGAATAGTTTTAAAAGCTGTTTGATTTGCAAAATCTGGAACAATTTTATTCAGTATTTTGTTCCCACTAGCTTCTGTTGTAGCCACCATTGATGCAACTTCTGGAAAGGTTATGTTGAATCTTGAAAGAGGTGCCTTATTTCCAGCTTCATCGATAACGGTTATATCATAATAAATGGTTTCTCCTGGAGTGTAGAAATTCCCACCAGGATTATTATATAAATTAATTACAATTGTGGTGATATTTATTGCATAATGAACTGTTAAATCATCATCATTCAATAGAGCTGCTCCAAATTCAGATGAAAGAGCCTCGAAATGGACATTTATAGTATCCGTGATATCCGTAACATCGCTTGTAAGATCATAAGTTTTCTGGATTTCGGCTTGTAAATCGGTTAAAAGGTCTTCTACAATATATACTCCTCCACCGCCAGTTATAGTTACTCTTATTGTCCTACTAGGCTCAGCACCATTATCTGAAGTTAAATTAGCAAAAACAGTGAAAGTAGAACCATATACAACCTCCACTGGCGTTTTTGTTTTTGATATTCCCACTACAAAATATGCATCGACAACTACTTGGTTGTCTGTCTTTGTAGTGTTATAATAAGCGAGGAATCTATCGTTTTCTGGGTCAACAGAATCATTATCTCTAAAGAATGTTAACCCTAATGGCGCAAAATTATAGAATACAGTTATGTCTACGTCTTGTACAAGAAGAGGAGCTGTTCCAGAATAAATATCGTTGTAGGGGGAAATTATACCAAAAGTACGATTACCATTGAAATCTGTTCCACTAACCCACCACTCCACCTTAAGGGTATATTGATCGCCTTGTGTGTCTGCTACTGACCCATTATCAAAATAACATTGACTAGTAATAGTATAACCTTGACCTGGATTCGTGATTGCTATTGTCACATCAAGATCTATAGACCCATAGAAGGTTACATTGACATTACCAGGACTAAGACTTCCTCTACCAGCTTCAGGATGTCCCCAGAAGTAAGCTAAAAGATCAATTTCACCTATTTTGGAGAAGGAACTAGAGGAAAGAACAGAAGTTGTCAAATCAATTGTAAAATTACCGAGTCCAGAAGTTGTACCATTCCCAACCTCATATTGTGGGTTTCCTTGATAGTCTGAAGGTGCACTCTCGAATTGATATTTCGTAACATTATAATATAAATAAACTATTTCATTATTCCAATAATCTCCTGGAAAAACGTACAATTGTCCTTCAACTGTCACTGTATCCCCTCTAAAAGCATAATCAGGGACAGTATTTCCAGGTTCATTTATTATTAGCTTAATATCAGTGGGTGTTTTTCTGGAGTCAGCGATTGTTGTACCATTGCTATTTCTAACTACCAGACCATTATCACATGGTTTTTGTAGTTCACTTGAGATATAGTTCTCACTCCCTTCTTCTAATTCTCTACTAATAATAGTTTGAGTTGATGAGATACCTATTGATTTATCTTTCTTCTCATTTTGTGTTATTGATACTTTTTCTTTAGAGAGTTGAGAATCTGCTAAATTAGCTTCCAATCGATCTTCATTTTGATGTAATGTTGCTTGAAGCGGGGTAAACATCATTAAAGCTAATAATGAAAATAAAAGAATCGCAAGAAATTTAGGTTTATAGCTTCTCTGTGTCATTAGAACCCCTCTTCAGTATAACTTACTAAACAAAATTCTTCCTTTAGAATCTTTATTGGATAAGAGTAATAACTAAATGATAAATTATACAATTTATGTGTTCTTATCACAAAGGTTGACATGTAAAATTTAACTTCCAAATCGTAAGAAGAGCTTGTTATTTTCCAATTTGATGTTGTGTCTATATAAGCAGAATAATCTCCTTCGGAGTTCATATCAAAATTCAGTATCAAGGTTTCAACAGTTATTAAGAGGTTAACAGAAGCGTTCCATCGTTCAAGATAAAAAGTTACCAACTTAAACAGACCTGCTCCAAATTTGCTTGCATCTATCCTAAATACAGCACTAAATTGTCCAGTCAAATCAGTACTTCCATTTCCAAGATTTATGATATTTTGTAGAGGTTTAGAGTCGTTAAGTGTTTGGAGTTCTGAAAGGTATGTGATTGAATCCTTCGTCCCAGTATAAACTTCATAATCAGCCAGAGGCATCATCCATACTTGAACTGCTTCATCTTCAATTGTATCTATGGGAACACCTAGTGGAGATATTAGGAAAAGCGAAAAATCAAAAGCTTCAAAGAAAATAAAATCAGTAGGTGTTACAATTACTGATGTTGAATTAATATCTATAGTTGAGCTTATACCGTCCATAAGGTAGAAGTAGGAGTAAGTATAATTCTGACCATAGTTAGCGATTAATGCATAAGCTTGATCAGTTGTGAGACCATCTAGAAGATCTTCACGCAATGGGGATGTATGATTGAGACTATAAACTCTGGAAACACCGCTAGGATCGGTTGTGTTGTATCCTAATTCAATCTCAGGAGCAACAAATGTTGAAGTAGTTATCATAGTATTCAGTTGACTTAGTGTATAAACAAAATAGTAAACATCGCGATCTTGAAGAACGGTTGTAAGTGCCATGTCTTCGTAGAGAACGCTTGAAATTTCATAATTTAAGCCTTTTTGTATTATATAGAGCGATTCTGTGAGACCCGTACTAGGTATTACTTGTTGTGTTGCATTCACAAGAACACTATCAAGATAGCCTTCTGGTACTATAGCAAAAGAGGTTGCAGCGTATGCTGAAAAACCGCTAAATGCGGCTAGAATATAGGATGTGGCCATATAATTATTTACATCAAGTTGAACATATTCACTAGTATTAAAGCTATATATTAGTTCTGCTTCCCCGAAATCATCTGTAGACGCCTGTCCTAAATCATTACCCAAAACCAACAAGTTTTGAGGTGTATCTATATTATCAGAAAATTGTTGTAAAGTATAAGTACGATAGGAAATTGGCACATTTGTTCCTGGACTCGCTCCACTAGTAGCGGTTGCTCTAAGCGTATAAAGAGTTGAAAAATCAATCATATAAGCTTCGTCAGGAGCTCCGGGGGGAATGGATGGGTGAGGAGGTATTGGCTGGGTTGTTAATGAATCATAACTTGGTGGTTCTCCAAACATCTCAAGTGTAAGATTATAACTGGAATGTAAAGTATTTTCACAATAAATTGGGGTGGTTCCTGACTTAGCGGGTGATGGTTGGAATTGACCCCAGCTGTATTTAGTTACTCCTCCTTCCTCATATGGAAGAAGAGCTTCTATCCATGCAAAAATATTCTCCAATTTAAATTCCCTATAGGTTGCGGTTCCATCTCCAATTGCAAAACCACCTACTGGACGAGCTGGAATGCCTTGTATTCTTAAAGTCATTAAAGCCAGAGCTAAAAAGTCAGGAATTGTTTTGCTTTGCCCAGTTACGAGACGTTCAGCTCTGTCTTGACCTTCGTTGTCACCTTGTGCTGGCTCAGGGATTCCGAAAGTGGTCAATATTGAATCAAAATCGTATGTTATTTGCTGGTAAACACTGTCAAAACCAAGGTTCTCTCCGTTATTTTTCAAACTAGAGGCAAAACTCCAGACATTCGGTGAAATGGTTTCATAATTTTCTGGTATTTGTAGAAATAACGAATAAGTATCATTGAACGTTGATGATCCAAAATCGCTGTTATCAAAACCTAAAGCTCCATCAGTTCCATCGGTAGATTCAATTAGAAGATCCTTTTCACTCTGTGACATAGGTAAGAAATATGAAAAGTATTCAAACGCGCCTATAAAACCAAGAGCGGTTGTTGTAGCTGTTAAAGAAAGCTGATCCCTTTGATTCCATCTTACTTTAGCTGTTCCACTTTTAGCTGCAGTTATTTTATCACTATCTGATCCAAAATACAGATTGTCTGACCAATCTGCATCATAATCAATTAAAGGAGTTTGGAAGGAGTTCCATGTCGTCAACATACTACTTTGAAGGGAAGTTGTTGCTGAATAGGCTTTTTGGTCAACTTCAAAATGTGTGTATGTCCCACTTAATGGTGGACCATAATCATCAGTTTCTAGATCGTATAAAACTGCATCATTTGACGCATCAAATTCCCAAGTTGTGGGATTATACCTATCATAAACTTCCCAGCGATAGAGAAAATTCCCCAATGAACCTGAAACCGCCGAGATATTCGCAAAATTCATATCCCCCAGACTGGCGTTTAAATCGATTGCATCCAATAAATCTAATAGTCCATCAATGTAAAATGGTGCAGAACCAGTAAATAATGAGGAAAACCAATCCGCATCAACAGTTTGTTCTCCTAGTTCACCCTCTGGTAAGTCACGATATTTTCCAATTAAACCCACATATGGGGAGAATAAAGAAATTATTAATGTCCCTATGACTAATCCTGTAAAAATTATTCTCAATACATTATGTCTGGTTTGATATTTTATTAATGTAAACGGGAAGAATACTAGACCTGTTATAATTGTTAATAAAATCCTTAGTGGAGTAAATTTAAATGCCATTTTGTAAGTTTCAAACGATAATAACAGAAGAAATACCTCTGCGAAAAGGATTATTGGAATAATTATATCCATAAAGAAAGATGGTAGAGCAATCGGCACAAATTTGATAAAATAGAAATTTACTATGCTTGCAACCAAAAGACCAGTGAATATTGTAGTGAAAAAGATATTCTTTTTCCCAATACCCTTCGGTATCATAGCCTCGAGAGGTCGCTGCTTAGTCTTGCGTTTCAACCTTTTCGGAGTTACGACAACAGCTGGTTTTGTTTTGAGTTTTTTCCTAGTAGGTTTGAGTTTCTTTGGTTGCTTGGACATGGATTTTCCTCATTCTACAAAATATATTGGAATAATATACATCATACTATAATTAATCTATAACAACATATTATTCAAAAACTTTTTGTGGGATATTTTTTTTCTTATTGTATTTAATAAGGTTGGCAATTATTCCTTTAAACTTGAATAAAGTTGAACAGGGCCCGTATACAAGCCTAAAAGTGGCACAGAATAACGTTTAAAAAAAATTTGTGACCTTTATATATGAATCTACTTCTTTGTCTACTATGGATGAGATGGTACAGGACAACCGATAGTGTCTACACCATCCAATCGTGGAAGGATGTCGAGTATTCATCTGCATCATGTGAGGGCAAAATATATTAAGAAAGAAAATTGTCAGTTTTCAATAAGGTTGTGATTCAAATAGAGGTTAAATTACTCTCTTATCCTTCAGAAACGGAATTAGTAGCAAAAATAGGGGCAGCTATTTGTTATTTGGGAAAACAAAAGCTTAGTGAAATTGAAGAAATCGCAAGAAACAAACCAGATAATTATTTACAGGAAATTATCAAGTCGAGACATCTCTCGATTATTGAACATAATGTGTTTGTTTTTTACATCGCAGGTATAAGTAGGGTTGCCAGTCATCAATTAGTGAGAAAAAGAATCGCATCCTTCAGTCAACAATCACAACGATACGTCAATGCGTCGAATTTTGAATTCATAACACCTAATGAAATTGAAGTATCTCAATTCGCTGAAGAATATAAACAAACTGCAAAGAGTAATTTTGATCTTTACCAAAAAATGGTTAATGCAGGGATATCAAAAGAAACTGCAAGATATGTACTACCTAATGCTACAACAACACAACTTATAGTATCAATGAATGCACATGCGTTGATTGATTTTTTTGCTCAACGTTGTTGCAATCGAAGTCAAGGTGAAACACAAGAAATTGCTATGAAAATGTTAAAAGAAGTAAAACTCGTTTCTCCCACTATTTTCAAAGAAGCTGGAGCATTTTGCGATTTTTATGGTTATTGTCCAGAAAACTCAAATTCTTGTGGAAGGTCACTCACACTTTCCCAATTAAAGGAACAAAATAAAAACAAACAGCTATAAATTATTCAAGTATTTCAACTTTCTTTATACTCTCATCTTGATTTTCTGGAATAGGAGCTTTTTTCATCATTGTTTTCGGTAAAACAGCGCTAGTTCTGATCAACAAAACAGAGTATAAAATTGCCATAAAAATTAGAGCTGGTCGAACACTTAATTCTGCTATTGCATTTGAAGGTATCATGAAATAAATTAGGATAGCATAACCTACGCCCAAAAGTGTCAGAAGTGCTAAAATAATAAAAGGCCATAGAAAACCTCCTAACATATTAGATAATTTTTGCCAAAAACTAATAGATGCTATTTTTTTGTACTCAAAATCGGTTTTTATGAGATTCTGTTTATATTGTTCGAGTTGGTTTTTTGAATAACTACTGCAAGGTTTGACAGTATCAAAATCGCTTTTGAAATACTCTATGTAGAAGAAAGTCGTAAAAAGACGAATAACGATAAAAATACCGATAATTATTTGCCAAAGAATAATTTCAATTCTTCCAAAAGTACCTTGAAAGAATATGGAATCAAAGTTCACTAAAAACATAGATATAATTGTCCCAAAGATTAATAGAAAACCAAATCTTAAGTAAGAAGCTGTTCCAATGGATTCATCACTAAAGAAATCTAGTGATACACTTATAACGCCCAGTAATAACCAGATAGCGAATGGTATATAATTAAGACTTATTGCAGATTGAATAGTTATTAATGCAAAAGTAATAGCTCCAGAGATGTGATGAATTAAACGAGCTATATTACTACCTCTAACTGAAAGAAAAATTTTTTCCCAATCTTCTTCAAATGTACAATCACTGATTCTCATCTTCTTACACCCTTATAGCTTCTCTAATAATTCGCTGTGTGGGAGAGTATTTCTTCATCAAACGGTAAAGTGACAAAATGATATTATCATTATAACCCTTTACATCAACAAAGTCCCCACCAACAGTGAAGAGAATTTCTCTAACAAGTATTTCCCTTTGTTTATATTCATCTTTTACCAAACTTGGTAATACATGTCCCAGTATCTGGTTATACTCCTTGTGTATAGATTGATTTTGCAACCTTTTAGGTGATGACAACAGATTGAAATCCATAGTTGAAAAATTTACAAAAATTATTCGACTCTCCATGGATCTGAGAAGATGTAATCCACGCAATTTTTGCGTGATTTCTCCTTCTAAATCTGAAAAAAT
Source organism: Candidatus Heimdallarchaeota archaeon (assembly GCA_023705985.1). GTDB lineage: Archaea > Asgardarchaeota > Heimdallarchaeia > Heimdallarchaeales > Heimdallarchaeaceae > 18H4-34. The sequence continues at coordinate 31,723 of BPTO01000019.1, forward strand.
GATAACTATAGAATGGTGCAGTTGTTGGTTTTTTACAAACTTTGCAGCTCTCATAAGGTTACTCTGAATCCCTGTAGGCTCTAAATCGTACAAATTAAGCATTAATTTTAACTCGTTTTTCCCAACTTGTGGTATAATATATCTTTGTACTTCTTCCTCATAGGCTATTATAGCTAAATCATGTTGTGTTCCTTGTATCAGTGATGAAAGTTCAACAACTGATGAGAGAGCATAGTCAAATTTAGGTCCAAACATATTACTACCAAGGTCTAGAAAAATAAGAAAATGGAGATTCTTCTGATCTTCAAACTCTTTGGATATTAGCTTATCTTGTCTAGCTGTTGCAAACCAGTGAATATGTTTAAAAAGATCTCCTAGTTGATATTCACGCAGTGAATGAAATTCATCACCTCTTCCTTTAATCCTATGAGCAAATTCATGAACCATTTTAAGGAGGAGATCTTTCTTTGTTTTCCAGGGAATATAAATTCTAGGTCGTTGAGGAAGAATTTTGATAGATTTAATATCCCCTAATATTCTTCGATTTACAAATATACTTTGAAATGGGCTCAATGAGATTTCGATTGGACCGACACTTCCATTACCTCTTCTAGCTGCTAAAAGTAGCCAGTGTATTTTTTTGGATTCTTTGGGTTGAATCCGTATGTTTAAGGTTTCAGGAGTGTCTATACATGTAAAGTGGTAAGAGTAACTCAGTGTGATTCGAACTAACCTTGGTTTTTCAGAAGCATTTGTTATTTCTGTAGCAATAGCTATAAGTCCCCTATTTCTAACATATTCTTTCGAAAGTTTGATTGACACACCAAATTCTACATTTCTATTCGAAAGAAAATAAACAAAAGTTGAAGAAATAATTAACCAGAAGAAGCATCCCGGAATTATAAAAAGAAAATTATCAATTGCTAAACCTAGAATTACAAAAATACTAGACAACAACAAAAAAATCTTACCATTCTTTGTTAATTCTATGTTTGCTTTACTATTCATATGATATTTCCTCATTCATATTAGATAACAACATGCACTTCTGAAAGTATGTTCTAGATCGGAAGAGCGTCGTGTAGGGAAAGAGTGTAGATCTCGGTGGTC
>BPTO01000020.1 GCA_023705985.1 Candidatus Heimdallarchaeota archaeon
GCATTTTTAAAATTCCAAAGAGGACAAAAAACTGTTGATGATGAATTTAAGTTAGAGTGTTATTCTGAAGCTCTAATTCTTATTGACGCGGGTTTAAATATTGCAAGAACGCCTAATTTTGAAGCATTCAACGAGCTTAAACTCAAAATTCTTCTAGAACTAGATAATATTTCTGAGAAAGACCTTCTAAAGATAGCTTATGAGTTAGCTAAAATTGATAGTAATAGTTATGGTTTTTATCTTTATTCATACAGTTTGTTTAATAAATCACATTCAGCTACAACAGATGAAGAAAAAATTGAATTGATTGAAAAGTCATTAACAATTTTAGATAAATGTCTTGAAATACTACCCTCTGATCCTTCTTGCATTGATCTTAAGATTGATATTATTGAGGTTACTCAACCAGAAATACTTAATGATACAGAATATTATTTTAGTCAACTAGAAATTTTATTTTCAAATAAAGATTATATAAATCTTAAGAAAATGTTCATTTATGGGGTTTTAGCGTTTGATTTGGGTTATTATGATAAAAGTTTTCAAATATTTTATAGACTGAAAAAATTAAGTTTTCGTATCCCTAGAAGGTATTCCATAAAACGTAGTTCTGATAAAATATTTCAAGGTCAAATAACAGTCAAAGGAAGAAATAATGGGAAGGTAAAGTCAATTGAACCCTTAATAAGAAGAGAAATCTTTTTTGACCCTTTTCATCATGTTCATAGTTTCAGTGTTGGAGATAGTATCAGATTCCGTGTTGGATTCAATTATTTAGGACCTGTTGCATTAGATATAGAGCATATTTAGTAAGAAAAATCACTTTAGATTTATTTTTTAGGTTAATAGATTATTCATTAAGATCTTTAAACCTGCATTATACAATTCTTTGCACACTTCAATTTTCCAATCTGCAGACTCAAGGTTAATATAAAGAACCCCTTTTAAATCAGATGGTATTTCTAGTTCTCCTTTTTTTAGTGCAATAACTCTGTTACGTCCCAATTTACCTATGAAAAAACCATGCTCAAAAATAACATTTTGTCTTGCACGAAAGTTTAATTCAGCTTTTCCGATCTTATCCTTTCTATTACCTAAGTCATCTTGAGAGAGAATAATTAGCGCAAAGTTTACATGAGCATACTCCTCAAATTTCTCAATAATTGTTTTACCTTGATTAGGTTGTTCATGAAGGATAATAACATTTAGACCAATTTTTTCTAAGAATCTAGCAACTAATTCTTTGAGTTCATTATCATGACCATGCACCAAAAATATATCGCTTTTAGAAATTGAATCAGAACACTTATCTCCAACTTCTCCTTTAGAGGCTACTTCCTTTAATTTTCCTAGTCTTTGAGATATATTATTTAATTTTGAGATATCTTCTTTTAACGCATCAGAAATCTCCCGTTTCTGACCAGAAAACGTTTTTTCTAGCAATAGAACTTTGTTCGCATATGGTCTATATTCTTCTTCAACAATCCTGATACCAATTTCTTCTATCAGATATTCAATGTTTCCACGTCTCCACTTCTCTATTCCCATTTGAATCTCAGATAAATTGATTCCTGTAGCATTCACTTTTTTTAGTATCTCTTTCCCTAGATTAATTCGTTCCTTAATCATTATAACGTAAAATAACTCTGAGAATATATCTTTTGCTGTTCTTTTATCTGTATTTATTAGTGAATTTAAATTTTTGCATTAAAACGTAAAACCTCTATACATATCATAAGAAGGAATAATATGTTTAAAAATAGGTATAGCTTTTCTTTATCTATATCTACCACAAAGATATCTTTTACAAGTTTTGCATAATGAGATTGTATTATTGCCACATTGAACACATGCCTTCTTAAAGCTGAGTCTTGAATTGCTCATGGATAATATTTAGAAATACTAGCCTATAGCATTATGCGATACGTTTACACCACATCTTTTTACCTAGTTTATCTTCAGATGATTTGAGGATAGACTTACAAAATTATTATGTATTAAAATAATCAGCCAAAGTTGTTTGTTTATTGGTTTTGAGTTCGTTTTGCAGTTGATTGATAAACCACTTCTTGAGTTTCATAGTCTTACGTTCCACAACACTCTTTGGAATCCAAACAGGTTCTTCTGTTAATCTAATAATAAGGCAAAGATATACTATCCAAACAGAAACTAAGTGACACATATACACAAAACTAGAATCTGAGGCGCATATCTTCTATTGGACTGCAAAATTAACATATTTTCAAACAATTTTTTAGCTAAAATGTGTAATGATGTTTTAAGCTTCGCGTTCAAATATAATTTAAAAAGAGCTATTTTTTCTTAACAGTGATTTTCTAATCAAGTCTTGCTTTTTTCTTCGCTTTTATCCGCTTTTTTATTTTCACTTGTTACTGTTTCTTCGTCTTTCACTTTCTCTTCTTTCTCTTTTCTTTCTTTGTCGCTATCTACAGATGCTTCCTTCTCTTTTTTCTTTTTCCTTGAGAACAAGTCTAAGATTGAATCTATCCACAAACTTACAGTATTGAGTATGGGGACACCTTGTTTTTCTATTATCAACGCAAAGAATATCGTCCCAAAAAATCCGATCGGTTTCCCGAGCACGTTATGGCTCCACATCCACGCTTGGTCATATCCTACTCCATAACTGTCCATCAGCGTCAATGTCATTCCTATTGTTAGTGCTATCCTTAGGAAATTTCCTAATACTAAGGCTATCGTCGAATATGCTGTTGCTTTTATTTTCTTCCCAAACTCTGCTGGTGTCACTATTATTAATGCCATCAGTAAAGCCCCTGCTTGCATTCCTGTGCATGCTCTCACTACTGCAAATCTTCTGAAGTAGTTTGCCGATCTTATCACTGGTGTCATCCCATCGTGTCCGTCCAACCCTGTCACGAAAAATATGAAATTATCGAAAAACCCATTTCCTGCATCTGCATACTCCCAATAGTATAGTGCTACTGGTTCTTTTATTACCGCATATTGGTATAGTTTCAGTGCTTCAAAAACTGTGTCACTTGTAATCTTCTCTAAGAAGAAATAGTCTGGTACAAAGTAGAATATTACTGTTAGAACTACCACTGTCACAAAAGAGATCAAGGCATATTTTCCTTTGTTTTTCCCTTTTAAATCCAATAAAAATCTCGGATTTTTTTGTGATTCTTTTTCACTCTCTTTTGCCATTCTATTTCAAAATCTCTAAAGGAGAGGGAGTTAAAAAGTATTCGTTTTGTTAAAAGAGTGTTTTTTTTCGCTCTTTTTTTCAAGAGTTATTCTTCTTTTTTTCTGCTTGTAGGAAGAAATCCGATAGTTTCACTGATTCTTTTACCCCTTTCTCTTCCTTTTTCTCAGCTGCTACATTAGAACCGAGTAATGTTTCAACATTGTGATTTATTAGCGCCAATCTATTCACTAGATATTCTGACAGATTATACTTCTTTATCAACTCATTTGCTATATTGAAGTATTTCGTTACTGATTTTTCGTAAACCGTCAAATTCAGGTTATCCATCCCACAATTCAGACATACTCCTTTTAGTGGCATTCTTCTGTACATTTTATTGCATTTTGTGCAACGTATTTTTTGTGTTCCAAACGCCCTTAAATTCCCTATCAAATCCGGTATGAAATGATTTACTATTACTTTATTCGCTACATCTTTTGCATCTACTGCACGTATTAGTTGCGCTACTTCAAGTTGTGCGTTAACCTTCGCCCCCATTTTGTTTAATCTTTTGTATAGCGTCGATTCAGGCCCATCAAAAATCTTTGATGTTTCGTGCGTGCACTTGAACCCTTCATATGCACTTTCATCATTTAATCTATTTCTAACTAAATCAACTAGTGCTAGAACCGTTTTTGGGTGTGCACCAGTTAAGGTTGCCTCATAAAAAGAAATAGGATAATTAGAACCAACGTCGACATTATGAGCTTCGTCGTCAACCTCTTGAGGATTAATATTAGCTACGAGAACCAAAGGGGCGTCCATCAAACCTCCACGAATCGCAGGCAAATAGAATTTGGAAAAGTTGAGAAACGCGTCTAGAGCAAGTAAAACAGAATCTTCATCACCATCACATTGAGCTGTTACTAGACAGTCTCTAGTAAGGATATTATGATAGGGAGTTGAATGACTATTACTTGAAACTTCTAAACAATATGAATGAGTTTTTTCTTCTATTTTATCTATTTGCTTAATTTTCTCTATAGAAGCTTCTTTTCTGATTTTAGAAGATTTCCTTGGGACAGGAAAACCTCTTTTCAGTATCATATCGATGTTTTCTTTCTTCTTCTTATGGACCAACTTGATATTAGAATACAATCTTTCGTTTTCTATTCCTGGAACATTAACATGATATAACGGGTTGTTAGTTTTTGGTTCAATACCTAGTTCTTGATATCTTTCTAGTACCTTTTTGCCATAACGACCTCCTTCTACTTTTTGAAAACGAGGATAAATGCCTAGCAAAGAAAGAACTAAGCCATAATCTTGGGCTAGTTTGGAATTAATAGTATAGATGGTTGTTCTGCAAGAACGTGATATAATCGAACCATCTCCATCAATAATAGCTGAAATAAATTCATATTTGTAAGAATCGCGAAGTGAAAATATAAAAGCAGGTATTCTCTTTGTATAATCATCTTTTCCTATTCCAAAGGCATATGCAAATAAATATGCATGAATGCGTCCTGTGTGAACTAGCTGATGATTATCTTTCTTGTAATAGGGTTCTGACTCAAATACATTCTGTATTAGTTGTTTTACATATTTTCTTAAATCTGGATTTGGAACACTAAAATTAATCTGGTAGCAGGTTCTTTCATCTCTAATATAGCCTTCTGCAATAAGATAACCAATTAGCCTTATTAGATCATGATTGAAATTAATGTAGGGTTTTACAACATGATCATCTCTTGTCATTCCAAGAACAGCATTATTAGGAATATCGTCCCATTCAAAAATACCTTTCTTCTGTAAAACTTCTAAATGTGATAATGGTATAGATTCATACCAATTAAAGTCAAGAGGATGTTTTGTGGGTTTGATAGGTAATTGTTCAATCAGTTTTTGTTTGATTGTAGTAGGGATTCTGTTGGTTGATACTAATTTAATTTCACATTCTTGTGAGATATGTTTTCTTAGTTTATCCTTTAACCACTCTTTCGCATTTCGTAAGCGAACTTGATGTTTAAACTGTTGGAATTCTGCTGTGTCTGGCAAATTTTCTGCTAACTCTCGTAAGATATTGACCTTGGATGGAGGTTCTATTACTGGAATAGGTGGTTGCTTAACAATAGGAATGGAATCACCTACTTCAAGCAATCCTGCTTTAGTCTTAGTGATTATCTCACTAGATTCATTCCATACAAGCATATTATGATTGGGAGTAACTGTTAGAGTTCTGCCAAGTTCTGTTCTTATTTTTACCCAATTATTGCTTTCTCCTTTTATCCAATGTTTAATTGGCTGAAGTATTGGTAATTTAGTTTCCTCGTTTATACTAACTACATTCCAGTGAGGATAAAGATTTTCAACAGTTACAGTGCCAAAATCATCTACAACCTCTTGGATTGCCCCTTTTGAAATCAAATTTTCAACGATATCTCCAATGTTTCTATGTATTATTTGCTGTTTTTCAGTATCCCAAATTACAACTTCTTCTGCACCGGAAAGACAATTTCTTCTCTTAGCTGCTTGCCAATAGGGATGTGCAAAGTTTACTTTTGCTTTCGTGAAGCCAACAATCCTGCCTGTTATCCCTGCTGAAGTATGAGGTGCTAAACCTACTATCAATCTTCCAATTAAATCCTCTTTCTTCTTCGCATTGTAATATTTCGGTAGTTCATACACCTTTTCTAATAATTCATCTATATATTGTGCTACTTTTACTAGATATTTTCCTCCTTCATCGTTCAATATCACATCTTGAATTTTTAATTCTACAATTTGATCCGTACTTACTAAAGGGTTACCTTCTTTATCTGTTGAATATCCATATTTGCGAAGATGTTCAACTTTCACTCCAATCTCTCTTGGTTTGAAGTGTGTTAAGATAGCATCTGTAGAATCAAATCTAACTGTACCATCTCTATAAACAAAAAGATCATGTTTAGCACGTAAAATACCTTTCGCTATTTGTTCTGGGACTCGTGTCTTGTTCATCAATTTTTTTACGGCTTTAACCCTTTTAGGAAATGGTCCTCCCACTATTTGCTTTGCTTTGTTTACTTCGTCCTCTATGTGGCAACTGACCCTTGAATAGCCAATAGTATCTCTTTCACATTTAGGACACGTTACAGAATCTATTTCCTTTTTACACCAACGGCAGGTATAAGAAATCACAGTTGGTGTGTTACAATTTGTGCACAGAGTTTGACGAGTGTAATTTCCGCAAACTGGGCATTTTCTCCTTACTAACTCGACGTTAATTGTATTCTTCATTGCCGCTTGAAATAAGTCCCTAAACCTTCCACCATATTCTCCTATAGGATATAAAAGATGAATCGGTGGTCGCATACGGCGTTCTTTAGCTTTTTCAGGTCTTCCCATTCGGACACCCGTGTAAACGGGGCTTTTCGCTCTAATCTTTACATCACATATTGAATTAATGACATCCAAGACTTTACCATTAGAGGGGGAAGGAAGTGGACACAATTTTCCATTTTTATAACCGATAGAATAAAGAAATGACTCACTATGAGACCTAAGTACGATGTTACTATTGTTAACCTGATGCGGTATACATAATTGTTCAAGTATTGTTTTAACAGAAGGGTCATTTGGAAACTCAGCAACATTATTGTTTAGAGACAGATTGTCCTTCACATATTCCCGTAATTTGATAAAATCTTTCAAGTGTATATCGTGCAAGTGATAAGTGTATTCAGGGTGAAGAGATATTTTTAGCAGTTGTGATAATTTCAGGGCTTCATCGTCAGAAGGCACGTTATGGAACGGATCTGCAATAAAATCCTTGATTCTTTTCTCACCAGCTTTTAATAATTCGTTTGACAAAGAGGAACCAAGTTTCATAAGAACAGTTTCTAGTTCTTGTGCCCACCACTCAACACAATATCCTGCTGGAATTAGATTGTAATTGTTCTGATTAAACTCACCAAAACCGTAAAGCATGTCACCCAAAAACAATACTGAATCTATTTCTTCACGAATTTGCTTTGATTCTTTGTAAGTTCGAACTTTTCTTACAGATCCATCTTTTAGTTTCACAATTGGAGGATGGATGGAATCTACTGGCATAACAATAGCTCCTTTCCCTGGTCTTTCTGTTCGTACGTGTGTTCCACAAGCTAGAAAATCATCTGTCACCCCCATTAAAGCTGGATGTACACCCATTGCAGCTAAACCAGTTGTTCTTGCTCTCCCATATCTTATTCTAAAACCCCCCTTCTCTGAAGGATGTGCAAAAACTGGTCTACCTGCTATAACATCTTTTATGTATCCTGCATCAGATTTTACATTTTCAGCATTATCTTCATCATACCGATCGCCAACTTCTTCATCTCTGGAAATACCCATTTTCTTATGTATTTCCTCTATTTCCGTAAGCCAATCCCATCCTTCTAATTTATTTTCAGTTACCCTTTTGTATATTTTTTTTGCACGTCCAACAAGACCATCATTAAAAACTAGACATGAACCTCCCCGCACATTGTTTGTTTCGACTCTAGGTAAATCCCTATTACCCGCCACTTCTTCGTCTTCCGTTTTTTCTCCCGTAATCTCAATTGGAAGATTCTCAGCTACAAACCTTTGTTCTTCCTTTAATGTTGGTAATTGTAGATGTTTTATCCTGTTGTACAGCTCTATTTCTTCGACATATCTTTCTATTTCCCTTTGTGTTGGTTTGTATTTAGCTAAACCTAGTTTGTTTCTTATATGATCTGCCAGTAAAACACTCATTCCTGCGGCTGTACCACCAGCCGAACGAATGGGCCCCGCATAATATACAGCTAAATATGAAGAGTTGTCACTATTCTTTTTTATCTTAACTTTCGCAATACCTTCAAGAGGAGCTGCTGTAATACTCTCAGTTATTAGAGCTAAAGAAGTCCTTAAAGCTTGATCAGCTAGTTCTTCTTTCGATGCCTCAATAAAATTCCCTAAACAAATTTCTTCTGCTATCTCAAAAGCGACTTTTTCACGTGATAATCCTTGTTTCTCCAATATTCTGATTTTTTCCCCCACGTTTTTTGGACCTATTAGGCCTTCAACCCTATCCGCGATATCCTTTGCAATAGGTATTTCGACATCCAAAGTAGGATCCAAACCTTTCTTCCTTGCTTTTACCGCTATAGAATAAATTTTTTTCAATTGTTGATTTATCTTGTCGAAATACTCTTGAATGTTTATCGACTGATGATTATTTTCTATTTGTGTCACCTTTTAACTGTTTAAAACGTAAACATAAGGAAATTTGAAGTCAACTCATTTGTCAGTATTTGTTTATACTAGAAATTCTAGCCTATATCTATTAATGTATCTGATACAAAACTTATTGTAGATATATTAGTAAATTTTAACGTGATTAATGTAACTGTTATAAGTACTAATTACAGGTTTAAGTACGCCATAAATGAGATTTTATCAAAAATCAAAGAAATAAAAATTGATCACACTTTACCTAGTGACCCATTTCCAGAGAGAGTTGATGTTGTTATAAGCACTGAAATTGAAAAACACACAATAAATTTCGACAAAATATTCATTCCCAAGGCATATAATATCATGTATTTGTATTCTAATATCTATCTCTTGGCTAACAATAAAGATAGATTTGAGAATATTACAATTGGCATAGATCCCGGTAAAATTATTGGATTCGCAGTACTTTCTGATGATGGAACAATACTTAATGCCACTGATTTATATTCAGTCACTGATGTTGTAAAGGAGACAATATCCGCATATTTTAATATTGAGACTACTGATTTCATCGTAAAAATTGGTAGGGGTGGAAAAAAAATAAGGGAAGAAATCATCACAAAATTAGAAAAAACTTTTCACGGAAAAATATTAGTTAAAATTGTCAATGAAGATAACACTTCAATTGGAATAAAAATGTATATTTCTGCAAAATATGGCAAAAATGCTACATCTGCAATATTAATTGCAAAAAGGTAAACTTAATTAGATAAGAGTTACTAATATACAGCTATAAACTTCGAATGAAAAGCCAATCCTAAGAGTGTTACATTTTAGATGTTAAGAAAGCAATAACACAGAAGTAAGAACCCGAACATCTAAAAGTATTTAAAAGCGCACATTTATTGCTTTGTGCTTGACGGCACACGCTTACAGTTAAAACAACAATAGGAATTACGATAATTATGGAGAGCGCTGTGATGGATAATAAATCGATTAACGAAATGATTACTGAAGTACAAGACAAATTTAATATTATCGGAAGAGACGGTGAATTAAAGAAATGCCTTGCTGCAAAGTTAGCAAGCAGACACATTCTACTAGAAGGTGACGTAGGAGTAGGCAAAACAACACTTGCTCATGCTATTGCTTCATATTTCACACAGAATATTGAGCGAGTTGATGGAGATGAACGTTACAGTTCAGCAAAGCTTGTTGGGCATTTTGATCCACCAATGGTAATTGAGAAGGGTTATAGTTGGGAGTCATTTACAACAGGACCACTCACAAAAGCCATGAAACAAGGAGCCATATTATTTCTAAACGAGTTAAACAGGATGCCTGAAGGCACCCAAAACGTTTTACTTTCTGCAATGGATGAGGGTCTCATTATGATTCCTAAACTTGGTGCTGTTAATGCTAAAGATGGTTTTTTCATTATCAGTGCTATGAACCCCGCAGAGCTAGTAGCAACTACCCCTTTGAGTGAAGCTCTAAGAGATAGGTTTGTTTGGGTAAGGCTTCCATATCAATCTCAGGAAGAAGAAGAAAATATTGTTCGTGTTCGAACAAATGTCAATGATGACAAAATCATCAAACTTTCTGTTAAGATTATTCGTCAGACTCGTGATTGGCCCGAACTACGTCGTGGTTCATCTATTCGTGGTGCTATTGATCTTGCTTCTATTATTCGTTTTCTTGAAGTTAACGAAATTGAGTCATGGATAGACGGTTCAATTATGGCTTTAGCCACCAAAGTTGAATTAGAAGATGGTGTTGAGAGTGAAATCGAGGATGTCATTAAGGAAATCGTTTCAAAAATCTTCAAAGAAGAGGATTTTTTTTAAATAACGGGATGGGGGTACAATTTCCTGATGGTGTTGATAAACCATATGTCTTCCGAGGACGCATGAACAAAAGTCGTCTATTAGAGGCTGAAATAGTTTCAGGAAAACGAAATCCTTCTGTATATGCTAGTTTATCTGAGGGGATGAGTTATTATGAAATAAAAAAGGCTACAGACTTAGCTATTGATGTAGACAATATGCCTGCTGTTCAAGGTCTTGCTCTTTCCAATAAATTTGCTGTTGCAGAAGCATTAAATTCCAAAAAAGGTTATAAGTTGATTTCAAGACGAGCTTCAAGAGGAGATGATAGTGCTCCTGAATTGTTCTTTATGCTCCGTTCTGCTTTAGATGAAAGAACAAGACCCATATTTAGAAGATTAGCAAGACAAGTGATTTTATCTACTGCTTTTGGCATGACAGGTCAAGGAATTCGTGGGGAAATTTTTGAACAAACAGAATATGAAATCGGCTTGGATGAATTTGATATTGACGAAACTCTTGAAAGATTTTTAGAAAACAGAAGTAGAATACTACGCACAGAAGACATTGTAAGCTTGGAAAGAAAGGAAAGGATGAAGACAGCTGTCTTAATGTTTGATACTTCGGGATCATTATATGGTGAAAGATTTCACACAGCTTGTTTAACAGTAGCAGTTATGGCTTATAATTTATCTAAAGACAATTTTAGTGTGGTTTTATTCAATACTAAAGCTACTACAATCAAGACAATAAAAGAGAAAGTACGAACTGATGAGTTAATCAACCGTATTCTCGAAAGTGAAAGTGCCGGTTACACAAATATTGCGGAAGGATTAAAATTTGGAGGACTTGAGCTAGAGAAAGTTAAGAAGAAGGGTAAGTTTGGCGTATTGATTACTGATGGAGCTTTCAATAGGGGGGGTGATCCTAGAATATATCTAAAATATTTCCCAAAACTCCATGTAATTGCTTTACCTAGCAAACAGGATTGGGGAAGAAGAGTTTGTAGAGATTTAGCAAGATTAGGAAGAGGAAAATTTGCTGAGGTATCAAGTCATAGAAATCTTCCAAGAATTCTTATGCGGTTGCTGAGAGAAACATAAGAAGGTGTAAAAAATATCACCAAAAAATAAAAAACAATCTCAGAAAAATATTCCTTATTTAGGACCAAACACACTATTCTTCTGTTTTGACTGTTTATTACCTTTGATTCAAAGTAGGAAATGTCCCAGCTGTGGAAAAAACATCAAACAAATGCCTTTGACGCCACCTTATGATGCAAGGCCTGCAGTATCACAAGATATTGATGAAATACGTGAATTACTAATTGATAACTTTGGCGAAGAAGCTGCTTTTGTTAAAGTAGGTGATATTGTTATTCTTAATCATGTTGGCTCAGAAGATCAAATGGATGAAATAATATATTTTGGGACAAGGATCGGGGTCAGGAGATATGATTTATTATCAAAACAATGGAAGTTAAAACTTGATAAAAATGGATTAATCTTAATTGATGGTAAGTGCTCAAAACGATGGGTAACAGTTGTTGAAGGAGCTAAAGATAAAATATTAGAGGGAGCCAATCTCTTAATTCCAGGTGTAATAAACGCTGATCCTGATATTAAAAAAGGTGATTATATTGTCATTATGGATAGTGATAGAGCAATTATCGCAGGAGGGATTGCGAAAATAGATGAATCTGAAAGAAAAAGTGTAGAAAAAGGTGTTTATGCAAAAAATTACTCAATAATCAATAAAACATACTCTCCACCCACTAAGGAAATTTCATGGGAAGAAGTTATAAGATGGAATAAGAAGCAGTTGGAGAATATCGAAAGAGAATCTATTTGGAATATTAGAACAATTAAAGAAGATTTGAAATTACCCGTTGTTGTATCATTTAGTGGTGGAAAAGATAGTTTGGTTACATTAGCACTTGTTAATAAAGCATTAAACAATGAAGAATTCAAAATCCTTTTTGTTGATACTGGAATAGAATTTCCTGAAACAGTTCAATATGTAAACGAAAGTATTGAATATTTTGGTTTAGAAGATCGTTTAATCATCGAGAAAGTTGATTCTAATCTGTTTTGGGATTCTTTTGAGAAATTTGGTCCGCCTGCTAGAGATTTCAGATATTGTTGTAAATTTGCGAAATTGGGACCAATAAGGAAAGCTTTGGAAAGAGAACGATTCGGTGAACAATTCATTAGTTTTGTTGGACAAAGAAGATATGAATCATACCGACGAGCAAGTTCAGAAATATGGCAAAACCAGTATGTTCCTAACCAAATAAATATTTCACCCATCCAAAATTGGACAGCGTTTATGATTTGGTTATATATTTACTGGCAAAATCTTCCTTATAATCCATTATACAATGAAGGTTATGAGAGAATAGGGTGCTGGACTTGTCCATCTTCGAATATGTCACAAATGAAGATATTGAAGAAAAATCACACTAAATTATATGAAAAGCTTCACAGCGCTCTTATTCAATGGCAATCTACTCGAGATTTACCAGAAGAATATTTAACCCTAGGTCTTTGGAGATTTAAACAAATACCTAAAAAAATCCTAAATATTGTATCCTTACCAGACGTTTCTGAAAAGGTTAGTCAAGCAACAGATTTGTCATCCTTACAAGTTGTACAAAGTGAGTGCAAGTCAGATCCAACAACGATTATTGGGGCGTTTTCAACAAACATTTCCATTGATAGGACAAGTAACACCCTGAACATTCTAGGAGATGTTAAGGTAAATAAAAAACTACAATATTTGCAAGTTAAAGATAAGAATTCTACCACTCTACTTTTCTCTGATGGGTCATTTAAAATTACGTTAAAAAACAAACCACCGATTTCTAGAAATTTTGTTAAAAAAACAATCTCGAACTTTGTTCTTAGCGTTCTGAGATCGCTTGAATGCAGTGAATGTGGATTATGTGTTAGTGAATGTGAAAAGGGAGCAATTAAAATAGTGGATAAAATGCTCATAGTAGACCCAAATCTCTGCAATCACTGCGAAAATTGCTTCAGCGTATGTCCAATTGTAACTATTATTCATAGAGAGTTAACAGGTAAAATAAGTGAAATTTTAAAAGAAGAATTGCAATTTACTTATTTAAAAACTTAGTTTTAATGATTTTGAAAACAGAATACCCAACCCCAAAAACCAACACCACTAGAGAAACATAAGCGAAAACTATCATTTCAGCAAAAAACCCCTTAATCAGAAAATAGATTAAAAGACCAATAATAGGTATGCCAATAGCTGCATTAAAAACTGCCATTTTACTTATTTTTTCTGGTTTTTCTTCATTTTCATCAAATTGGAAACCATAATTCATTTTAATCATTAATTTTACTATTTTACAATATTTAACTACCACTATTTTTTTCTCTGAAAATAAAAAAATGGATAAAAGCTAAGAGAAAAACAAAACTTGATTATAGTCCAATAGAAGTTATGCACCTCAGATTCTAGTTTTGTGTATATGTGTCACTTAGTTTCTGTTGTTTTGTTATATCTTTAGCTCATAATTAGATTAACACAATTAGAAGTGATGCATGATGTTTGATCCTAGCGAACCAGGCGATGAACATATAACTCCTCCAATTTGGAGCCCTTGAGGAAGCGTTTTTCCTTTTCTTTTTTTTTTGTAAAATCAATGTATAATTAGAAGTGTGCTAATATCAAAACTGCAATCTAACTGCAATCTAAGAACAACGGTTTATAAAGACTATTTCACTGAGTATAATTGAGTTAGGTGATTTTATTTGTGCTATAAAGACATGGCTAGAGAACTTGAAATGGTTCAATCTGTTGAAGAATTGAGACCTGTGCTTGTTAATTTACAGGTTTTTGCATCTAATAATCGATCAAGCAAAAAGGCTTCAGTTTTAATTCGGAAAGCAATTGAAAAAAATGAGATTGTAAACGACAATAAATCTCGAGTTATTCTGTACGATCTTCAGATCCGTCAACTCTATCATCAAACAAATCATCTGTTAGAAATCAATAACCTTCTCTCTTCAATGCGTTCTTTAACTGAAGAATTAAATTATCAAGAGGGGTTAGCTCTATTTTATCAACTAACCTGGCATATAGAAAAATTCAAAGATAACAAGAAAATAAGTGCTGAAGCTATCAATGAATCACTAAAAATACTAAACAATCTCTCTGAACAAGATGGTTATGTTTACAACTTCTGCAGATACTCTTATGCTGTTGAACGATGGTTGGAAAAGCGCGATTCTACAAGTGCCGATATTCTAGAAAAGTGTGCAGAATATTTCTTCCAAAATGGGTTTTATAGAAGTTTGGTTCAAACTTTAGGACTGTTACTGATAATTTATCAACAAACGCAAAACAGGGAGAAAGTGCTAGAAATATCTCAAGTGTTATTAGGGAATAAAAGCGTTTTTGAAAGACTACCTAAAGATGTTCAAGCATATACGCAATATGTAGCGGGGGTAGGATATATGTTACAATTTTGTTTGGAAAACGCTGAAACCCATTTTGGAAGAGCGCACAAAATTTTCAAAGTTACCCATAAACAAACCATCTATATCAGTAACTATGTTTTGGTTTTATCCTATCTTTCAATGTCACAAGCACTTCAAGGAAAAATGGATCAAGCTATTCAAGTAATTGATGAAACAGAAAAGCTATTGCAAGACGACTTTATTCAAAAAAACTTGGATAAAGTAAATAAGCGCCAAATTGCTCATACTTTCAATCTGATAAAATTCTATATCCAGACACGAAGGAAAGATTTCAACATTGAAGGATCTAGTAATTTAATCGAAAACATTTATTCTGGTATGAAAATCAATTACAGCGATGCGATAATGTTGAGCGAATTTCTCCTAAATGCTCAATTGTCTGATGAACAACTACTAGAGTTACAAAAGAAGGATAATCCAAGTCTAAAAAGAGCAAAGCACATTGCTTCATTTATGATGGAAAAAACAAGGACAGATGTAGCACTTACAGCTGTAGAACGTTTAAGAAACTGCATTGTTAGCTTGTGGAAAAGAAGAATTCCTAAGGACGATACTTTTGTAGAACAATCTTTTGTTGATCTCTTACTTGCTCGACAGTATTATGATATGAAACGTTTCGATGAGATAAACAAACTCTTGAAACCTTACAGTGATAATTTGGATACGATCGAAGTTTTAGAGCAAAGGTTATTCATTAAAGGTATGATGCTTTTCGCTGCGCATAGAAGTGGGGATTTCACCGCTGCACCCAAATTCTCCAAAACTATTATAGAATGCAAGAGCAACGATTTCACAAGCTTAGAAGAATATTTTCAAAATATTAGCACAGTACGGTAATGTATTTGTAACTTGGTTTGTGGAAATTAGCGCTTGTTCTTATTTACATCTCTCTTTCACTAAATAGTGAGTTATAAAATTCTCCTTGACGTATTAGTCTATCAAAACAAATAATAGCGAAGTTTTGAGAAGAGTCTATCATTCGAGGCAAATATGCTATAAGTCAAGACCCACACAAGGAAAACTTCGCTAATATAGCATTGTACCTTCAGTTTAATAAATCCTATTCTCACTCATATGGTTCTAAATTCAATGTATATGTGCATGACATTTAGAGTTAAATCAAAAGAAGCTTGAGCTAATGGATAATCAATCACTTGAAAGAAATCACTTGATTGTGCTTTGATGGTCAAGAAATCTCCGTATGTACCAAGATAGGTGGAATTAACTACTTGACTCTGTTTTCGTATTTGTATTTTTGTTTCAGTATTAATAACAGGGAAGTATTCTCCCTGGCCATCAGCTGTCTTGGAAGTATTAAGATGAATTAAGATTAAATTAATTTCCAACTCATTATCACTCACGTATTCAACATTCATAAAGACACTATAAGACAATTTGAGAATTTTCTTTCCTTCTAGAGTCTGATGCACGATATTAGTGACTTGAGCAGTTCTATTGATAGAATTCACTAATATATACGGATCCCCAAAATCATAGATTGTGCCGCTAACCTCCTTAAAATTACCATTGAGCACGTATACTAATTCACCCATTGTATAATTGGATTCATCAATTAAAAGCCCCTCAGATTCAATTATTAACATGATTGGGTTACCGCTAGTGTATACGTCCAGAACACCGTTTGAAATGCCATACCTGACTACCTCGGACGAGTTTTCTGGTTTGTTGACTAGTTGTTTAATTACTGCATCAATATTAAGAAAATTGTTTGTTGCTGCGGTTAAATTACTTTGAGTTTGAAAATTTTCTATAGCCGGGATTATTTGAGCTAAAGCTAATCCCAAACTAGAAACCATAACTGTAAATAATATTAGTGTAGAAATAACATTACTAACTCCTTTTCTAGATTTGAGTAGCTTTTTCATGTATGTATCTCTTATTTAACGCATTATATAAATTTGTTGACTGAATGCGTAGTGACCCCATAATCACTCGGAATCTGTTATTGAAAGCTTTACTCTACTACCTTTTACTTCTACCAATTTTTTATCAACTAACATGGGTACAATTCTATTCTTTAAAGTCACTTTAGGTATAGTTGTTTCATTTTTTAACACTGAAAATGTCAACTCATGATTTGGAGATGATGAAAGTGCTACTAAAACATCAATATTCTCTTTTTGACTAGGGATCCATTGTGATACAACTTTAATTGTAAAAATATACCCTTCTTGTTTCTGAATTAATTCACTTAATTGCATCTCTTGTTTACTGCATTTTTCTTTTAGTGGAATTAAATCATCTATTCTAGACTGAAGATTATCTCTTTCAGAAATTGAATCATCTAGCTGAGTCTCAATGTCTTTGTATTTATTATTCAAGGTTACAAATTTTTTAATCTGTAATTTCAAATCGTTACGTTCTGATACTAAAACTTCTAATTGTTCTGTGAGCTTTGCCATTTCATCATCGATAGAAGTTTTATCTTGACCTCTTTCTAGTTCCCTGATGTGTTGTTTCAAATCATATATCAAATCTTTGAAACGCATAGTTTCTGAGTCAACAATAATATCAATTCTCTTAAGTAAATCACGTACTTCATCTATCATTTTCTTAACGAAAAAGGTTTACAAATGCAAAAGTATTATAGTTTTCGTATTTGTAAACAATATTATTTATGTATTATATGGATATTATTAATTTTCCTAGCACTACTAAATCCATGCTTACAAGGCACATAGTACCAAAACAGATTGAATAATAACTGTTTAAACATTTTGTTAAATCAGCTGTAATTATTAAGTTGATATTTAATAAAAATACTCTTAAGTGCACAACTAAATTTAGGGTTGGTAATTTAAATGGAATCTTTAGTTGTTTTCAAAGATGTTACAAAGAAGTTCCAACTTTTTTGGGAAGAGATAACCATACTTGAAAAAACCATTTTGAATATTAATAGAGATGAGCTTGTTTTGTTATATGGACCATCTGGTAGTGGTAAAACAACAGTACTAAATTTGTTAGTAGGATTATTAACTCCTGATGAAGGTGAAATTCAAGTAGCAGGATTATTTCTAGATATCATTCCTGAAAGAGAAAAAGCTGATTTCCGAGCTAAATATTTCGGTATTGTTTTTCAAGAATTCAACTTAGTTTCTACACTAACAGTCAAAGAAAACATCATTCTTTTTCAAGAACTTTGTGGTCTAGAAATTGATGATGACGAAAAAAAGATAGATGGTCTTTTAGAAAAACTAGGAATAAACCACAGAGCAGACAGTTTTCCTTCTCAACTAAGTGGGGGGGAAAAGAAGAAAGTTGCCATCGCTAGAGCTTTAACAAATAATCCATTCATTCTCATTTTAGATGAACCAACAGGTAATCTAGATAGAGAAACAGCAAACCAAATTTGTGCTTTAATAGAAGAGTTATTTCAAACAACAGATATGTCAGTGATTGTGGCTTCTCACGATTCCAAGATGAAAGACATTGCTTCAACAATTTATCGTGTTGAGGGCGGAAATATTGAACTAGAAACAGAATTCCCTGAAAGAAGGAAGAAGAAGACAGTGAAATATCGACCGCTTGAATCACTCGAGAGATTAAAGGAAGAGTTGGACGCCTTAGAGATAGGGAATGATAAGAATACGGAAGAAGAATCTGAAATTGACAAATTTATCCTTTTAGAAAGTAATATTGAAGATGTTGATATGAAAGACGAAGATTCTGAATGAAGTTTTAAATAACAACAGGTGTAAAACGATGATAGGACAACTTAAATTTGCGTGGATTGACTTCAGGAGAACGTTTATTTCTTCAATATTCGCATATCTAAGCCAAATAATCACTTACTCTTCAATTACTATAAGTATAGGGCTATTTTCAATTAGTAAACCCCTAATGTACATGAGAATTAACAATACGTTCTACACTTCATACAGATCTTTAATTATTCTATTTCTGGTTACGTCATTAATCATTGGTGCAGTCACAATTTGGAAATCTATAGATTTGAAATTTAAGAACCAGAAAGAGGATATAATAATAATGAAAAATGTGGGAGGAAAAAGTAGATGGATATACAGTTATTTTGTGTTTAGTCAGATACTAACAGCTTCAATCTTGCTAATAGTGGGTATCATAGTAGGGATGATTACCTTGATTGTGGCATTAAATAGCTTAGGAATGGGTTCTTTATTAATCCACATTAATTTCATTCCAGTGTTTTTATCTAATGTCTGTTTGCTTATTGTTTTGTATTTAAAAGCCCATTCTATGATAATTAAATTCATAGGTGATAAAAACTTTGAAATTTCATCAAATAAACTTAGTAATTATAAAAGCATATTTGAGTTTAACAACCTAATCAAGAAAATTAGAGCTCCATCCAAACTTGGTGTAAAAAACTTCTTAAGATCAAATGCTATTCTGGTTAATTTCATCTTTATCTTTTTCTTAGTTTTTTCGTCAACTCTCTTTATAATTGGCCCCCTTACAATAGATGAATCGCATAATCAATTTTCAAAAATAAGATATGAGGGTAGTTCATACATTGTAGGGGATTCTGAGATAAATAGTTTTTACAAAAATAATTTGGAAGCAAATTTATATGCAAATACTACCATTTCAGGAGAATTAGAAGATGAACAATTCTTTTCGAACTTAACTTTGGACGGCAATTACTTAAGTGAAATTGATAGTTTAGGTATTGATTATTACACACTTTTTATTTCAAAACAGATAGTTAAAGAGATCCCGTACACAGACGTAGATCTTGGGAGTTATAATATCATTGGAGAGGACCGCGCATTCTATGCAATAATTATTGGATATAACGAGGATTTTCTATCAGAAGAACTCTTTATGAGAGGATCGATTCCTGAATCGAATGAAAGAGCTGTTGTGATAGGTGATTCTCTCGAAGCAATGATTTTTGAAAATAGCTCTCTTCAAAAGATACAATTCACTGAGGGTTCAGTTAAATACGAAATAAAAGGGGTTATCGTTGATCCGTTTGCATCAAGTTTTACAGTGTACGTTCCCATTAGTAAGCTTATACAAGAGTCAATAACAAATGGAGCTAATTTGGTGATATTCAACGATTTAGATGAAATAGAGTACGAACAAGTCCAAGAGATGTCAACCAGCTATGGTTATCAACTAGAAGACGTAAGAAATTCAGCAGAAATCTATCATAATAGCTTAAAAACAACAGTGTTTGCCACTGTAACGATAGGAGCAAGCCTGTTTATTATATTTTCAATACAATCATCAATTTTTGCTTTACTATACGTTCTAGCTTATAGAAAAGATTCAGAGTTATTATTTAGGTTGGGAATCAAAAAGAGGAAGATAAAGCAATCAAATAACCTATCAATATTATTACACCTTATTCCAGGGGCACTGCTAGGATCATATTTTGGAACAGTTTTGACGCTATTCTTTTTAATACCAAAGCAACACATGATGTGGTTGATGGTGTTAATTGTACCCATCGTTATTTGGTTTATCATAACAACAATAACGGGATCACAAATAGCTAATAATCGAATAATGAAGAAAATCAAGAAACAAATATCAAAGACCAGTAATTGAAATATAATCCTTTAAACAATAAATAACTTTAAAATTATTACACTTCAAATTTAGATGAAAATGGTAACTAGAGTAAAATATTGTGCTAAATGTGGTCGTCCAATAGCGAGTGCAGGGTATTGCCAAGATTGTGCAGCTGAAATAAGTGTTGGTATAAAAAACAGGTGCACATTTTGTGGAAAGAGTAATCTCTTATCACCTCTAGCTTATAATGCTACGACAGGAAAGGTTTATTGTAAAGATTGTTTAAATGTGTTTGTTATAGGACTAAGAGAAAATGCTATACCAGAAGAACAAATAAAAAAGATAATAGACAAAGATTTTACACCTGTAAAGTAATAATAAAAAGGGGATACTAGAAAAAACAAAGGAAACATCACTAATTTTACTAATTATATGAATATTATTAATCACTGATTTTTACATTTAATGAATATTAAGGCAATAGGGCATTTATGGAGTTATTAAAGTAATAAAAGTCTTGTATAAAAATTGTAAACTATAATTTTCTGTACGTCACTTTTTTTCTGTTGTTCTTTAATCTTTTTTGCTCATACTTAGATTAACACAATTAAAAGTGATTTACGATGTATGACCCTAGCGAACCTGGCGATGAACATATAACTCCTCCTTTTTGGCAACCTTAGCCCTTGAGGAAGCGTTTTTCTTTTCTTTTTTTTGTAAAATCAATGTAAAATTAGAAGTGTGATAATATCAAAACTGCAATCTAACTGCAATCTAAGAACAACGGTTTTTAAAGACTATTTCACTGAGTATAATTGAGTTAGGTGATTCATTTGTCACTTGAAGACATGGAAAAACAGATAGAGGAGATAAAAAACAGTGAGGATCTTTGGTCAGCTGTTAAATCTTTACAATTACTTGCATCTAATGAAAAATCGCATGGTGTTTCAGAACTAATTGATAAAACTATAGGGCAATGTAGATTGTTAGATGACAGAAAAGCATTAGTAAATCTCTATGGTTACAAGATACCTATTATATACAATTTTAAAGAAAAACTTCCCCTTGCTTCTCAATTAATTAATGAAATGTTAACTATCTCTAAGGAAATTGACTATCAAGATGGTATAGCTTGGGCTCATTCGTATGTTTGGTATATTGAAAAGTTTCAAGGAGATAAAATGAGTGCTAAAAAAACTATGGATAAGTCTCTTGAAATTTTTAACCAATTAGCAGATTGCGATAGATACATACATCATTTTATACTTTATTCATATGCAGTCGAGAAATGGTTAGAAGAACGTGACTCGAAAAGTGCCGATATTCTAGAAGAGTGTGCAGACTACTTCTTCCAAAATGGATTTTATAGAAGTTTGGTTCAAACTTTAGGCATACTACTCATTATATACCAAAGAACACAAAACAGTGAGAAAGTACTAGAAACGTCTCAAGGGTTATTAGAGAATCTACGCGTTTTTGAAAAACTACCTAAAGATGTTCAAGCATGTACTCACTACATAGTAGGGTTGGGGTATACATTACAATACAGCTTAGCAAATGCTGAAGCACACTTTGAAAAAGCTCGTGAAATTTTCAAGGATGTCTATAAACAAACCATCTATATCAGTAACTATGTTTTGGCTTTATCCTATCTTTCAATGTCACAAGCACTTCAAGGAAAAATGGTTCAAGCTCTCCAGTTGATTATTCAAATAGAATTCTTGATCCAAGATGAGTTTATCAAAGAAGATTTGGAAATTATTTCCAAAAGACAAATCAAGCATTCTTTCAATCTGGTAAAATTCTATGTCCAGACAAGAAAAAGAGATTTCAACATTGAAGAATCTAGTGAATTAATTAAAAACCTTTATTCTGGTACGCAAATCAATTACAGTGATGCAATAATGTTGAGCGAATTCCTACTGAATGCTCAGTTGTCCTATGAGCAACTACTAGAGTTGCAAAAGAAGGATAATCCAAGTCTAAAAAGAGTAAAGCACATTATGTCGTTTATGATGGAAAAAACAAGGACAGACGTAGAACTTACAGCTGTAGAACTTTTAAGAAACTGCATCGTTACCTTGTGGAAAAGAAGAGTTCCTAAGGACGATACTTTCGTAGAACAATCTTTTGTTGATCTCTTACTTGCTCAACAGTATTATGATTTGGGTCGCTTTGATGAGATGAACAAACTCTTGAGGAATTACAGTGATAAGTTGGATACGATCGAAGTTTTGGAGCAAAGGTTATTCATTAAAGGAATGATGTATTTTGCTGCGCATAGAAGTGGAGATATTTTTGCACCATCCAAGTTCTATAAATCTATCCAAGAATGCAAGAACAACGATTTCACACGCTTAGAAGAGTTGTTAACTTCGTATATTTGATTACCAAACCGAATAAAAGGTAGATATAACATAAACTTTGAGAGAACCTGTTAGAAAATTATTCGTGAAATTCAGGCTATATAAAACGATTTAACAGCTCTGTATCTATTATTGGGATAGAACTTGTATTTCTTAGAGTCACACCCCTAGCTTTCACTTGGAAACGATAATATGTACACATGGATTTTAATATAATTTATGTTAAATGTAAACAGTCCCCAACTATTATAAACGTTTATTTATTTAAATGTTTCTCTATATGTTATTACATTTTCCTATTTATATGGTTGATTCTTCTAATCGAAACTAAGGGGTCACTGAGTAAAACTGGTAAACTTTTTAGGATTTATTATTTTTAAGATTCAATTTAAATATTCTATTGTTGTAAACGTTAACCGTAGCTTGTTTGTATTACTCACGATGTAGCTAATACGTAATATCTACCTTTATAAATAATCGATATAACATTATATTACCAAATAAGGTGAGTGTACTTGGGTAAAGAGATCACCATTAAACTTCCTGATGGGACCATTATTCAGATTCCTTCAGGTGATACTGAGAGCCTTAAAACTGCACTTGCTTTAGTTACTGGTAAGGGTGGAGAACCCGGTGTTGAAGCTGTTTCTCCACTACCTAAGAAAATAGGTTCCATTAACGATTTAATTTCTGCTTCCAAGATTGAGCGTATTGCTAGCATTATTCGTAACCACTACCCTGAAGGTGATTGGTTTACCTCTAACGAGATCTGTGATCTTTATGAATATGTCTTCAAAGAAGGTGTTAAAATGAGTACAGTTAGCACATATCTTGCACGTTTACATGAAGAACAACAATTATTAAATCGTAAGGGTAACGTCTCTCAAAGGCTCTATTCTATTAAGAAGAAATTAATTGAATCCTATGAAGAACTAGAGGTTCTTGAAATTCCTCCTGAACTTCTAAGATAATAATCTGCTCAGGTCGCGCTTTTTTTGTGATAATCTTACCACGTAATTATTTTTCTGTGTGGTAAGATTTTTTTATTGTTCCTTCTTGCCCTGATGTTAAAAAAACTCTCTCCCTTTGAATTCCCTTTTTATATTCTTGTAAAACTCTCTACAGTTTTGTTGTCTAGTCTCTTAACTAGCTCTATTATCAATTTGATTGCATTTTCCGTATCTTTTAGATCCATTATCCCATTGTGTGCATGAATATGTCTTGTTGGTATTCCTATTACTATACTTGGGCATCCAATTTCGGTTATGTGTATAACTCCTGCATCCGTTCCCCCTCCTGGTACTAGAGATAATTGATGAGGTATATCTAGTTCTTCAGCTGTTCTAATCACAAAATCTCTTAATCTTGGGTTAGGTATCATTGACCCATCATATGTCAATATACTTGGTCCTTTACCCATTTTAGCAGGTGCTTTTGTTTCGTCTATTCCAGGAACATCTCCTGCTATATCTACTTCTAGTACAATTCCTACATCCGGTTTGATCATCTGTGCTGTTGTTCTTGCTCCTCTTAATCCCACTTCTTCTTGTACTGTCACAGCTCCATAGACAATATTGGGATGACTTATTCCCTCTTTTTTCAACATTTTCACTATTTCTGTAACTATTAGGGCACCTATTCTGTCATCAAAAGCTTTTCCTACTGCTAGTTTTACTGTTTCTTCAATATTTCCTTCGTTATTCCCCTCTTTCTTTGAAATTCTTGGCCTTTCCCATATTTCGAATTTTGAATCTGGAATTATTGGATCTCCTATTCTTAGATTTAGTTTTTTAGCTTCCTTTTCATTTGTGCATCCTATATCAATGAACATGCTACTTTTTTTTACAACCTTATTCCTCTCTTCTTCTTCTATCACATGCGGTGGTTTAGCTGCAATTATTCCGGGAATAAGATTTCCTTCCATTGTTTTAATTATCACTCTCTGTGAAAGCAGTGTCTGATCCCACCAACCTCCTAATTGGTGAAATTTAATGTAACCATCTTTGGTTATTGCAGAAACTTGGAAACCAACTTCATCAACATGACCAGCAATCATTATTTTAGGTCCCATATCATCTCCTTTGGCTGTGAAAATAAGCGATCCTGTACGATCTTGTAATATCTCATCAGCAAACTCTTCAACATATTTTTTGAGAATCCTTTGAACATCTAATTCAAAACCTGAAGGTCCAAAAGCGTTTGATAATTCCTCTAAAAGCTTTACATCTATTTTTACCATAATAACACCATACTTTTACAAATTTTGTTAGTTTAATTCTTATTTAATTATGAGATTTTTAACTTTTCTTTGAATTAAATAATTTACAAATAAAGAATTAACACACCATACGTTATCTTTTCAAAATCACAAGTTAACAAGTAAATTCAATAGATTTTTCTATCTGTATGCGTTCAGATTGTTGATACTTAATATGATAAAGAAGTACAGGAAAGTGAAATTTTGTAATACCGAACAATTACACGTTTCACACATATCACGATTTCACAATGTTTCACATAAGCTGGCTTCATTCACATTTTTCTATTTTGTCATAATATTATGATAAACACATATATCCGCTGATTTTGTGCACACATCGATTGCAGTCATTCACAAACTGATATAAAAAACTGAAATTACCGACAATAATCTTAACTTAAGAACATAATTAATAATATCAAATTTTTTTAACACAAAATATGTGTGAACAGATCGTATCTTTTTTTTGTAACCCCTTCATTTCCACTGGAAACTTGCATAATTTCAATTGTGAATGTGTGAACCTATTGTTTTTGTGCTATAGATATTACTCAAAATTTTGAATAAATTAAATTTTTACAATTCTATTGGAAACCTTTGAGTGCTGAAAAGTTGACTAAAATTACCAGAAGGGTGGATAATAGTAAGGAAACATTTTTCACAAGATAGAAGAAAAAAGGTATATACTTGTAAAGATAGCTGTAGCTAAAGAATTAGGGGAGTAAACATATAATGTACAAATTGCAAAAAAATGGATATTTTTCGATAAATATATCAAATCTGTAGTTATAATTAAGATTGAATGGCGACATGATATCATAGTCGCTAGGACCACTATCAGGATCCATACTTTATCACTTTTGAATTAGTTATTCTAAATATGAGCTAAAGATATAACAAAACAACAGAAAAAAAGTGACATGCAGAAAATTACAGTTTTTTGTCATATATTTCTAAATTTATTACATTTTAGACACATTATTAGACAATGGTTTGAAAAAGAAAATGAAAAAGAAAAACTCTCCCTCAATGACTAAAACAGCCAAATTGGCGGAGTTATACCTTGTTAAAATTATAATATATTTTCAACAACTATTGTCTAGCTAAGTTTTTTAATTGATTGATGTAATTTCTTATGTTTCTTCTCTAATTCTCTGATTCTTACCCCTATTTCTATTCTACCCCTAATTGTTTCAGGAACTTTTTTTCCAAGATATTTTGCATACTTATATTCAGGCTCCTCTCTCAGATAATAATATGGACCATGTTGATATTTTATACTCTTTGCGCATTTACAGTTTTCTTTCCCACATCGCGTATACTTTTTTGTTATAAAACCGAAAATAGGATCCTTCCATGTTAACTCTTGAATCTCACTCTCTATTGATTTGACTATTTCTATGATCTCTTGTTTTAAGATGTTTATCCTTTCCATGCCTATAATCATCCTATTATTTATACCGATATCTAATATAAACTATAGATATTCCGTAGATATTCTGTGGATTATATCGAGTTATTTATTCGACAATAATCCCCTAGTCGCTAGTAAGCAGACGTGATATTATGAGTCAAAATAAGCAATTACTTACACGAAAGATGAAAAGTAAGACAGATATTCAAGGTGTTGTCGTTAGTAGCCGTAGAGTTTACGTCTACTCTGATGAAAAAGATAAAGCAATAAGATTGGAAAATCTTTTACTTAATCTTATTGCTGAAAATGGTCCATTAACCCGTGGAGAACTAGTTTCTCTCACTCAGATACCACGTTCAACTCTTTACGATAATTTAGCTAAACTGATCTTGGAAGGTCGTATAAAAAAGGAATCTATCCCTCGTAGCACTAGGGGTCGACCAAAAGTTGTATTCAAGCTTTGTTGATATTAATCAAGCGAAGTCAAAATAAATTCGTAAAATATTTATTCATCTGAATCATCACTAATAGATAAAGTTAAACTTGCATTGAAAATATCCTTTTAGAGTTAAAGATGTGATGAAAGAAAATGGAAAAAAAATCTGGGTCTCATATTGATGATATTTTTGATAAATATCTAGATGATGAAACTCTAATCTTTGCTAAACGTGAAGTTTTAAGTCCCCATCATGTTCCTGATATTTTGCCTCATCGAGATGACAAATTTGAGGAAATGGCCAAAATTTTAGGACCTGCGCTTCGAGGTGGTGTTCCTTCAAATATATTTATCTACGGTACAACAGGAACGGGTAAAACTGCTGTTAGTAAATATGTTTTATCCATCTTGAAAAAGAAAGCTGAATCAAGAGGTCTTCCATTCAAATATAGTTATATGAATTGTCAACATGTTGACACCAAGTATAGGTTATTTGCTCAATTATGTGAAGATATTGGTATTGACGTCCCTTTTACTGGTTTGCATTTTGATATTATTTATCAGAAATTTAAAGAAGCCTTAGATTCGATGGAAACACTCCATATAGCTGTTCTTGATGAAATTGACATGTTATATCGTAAGAACACAGAATCACTATATATTCTTACTCGCATGAATAGTGATTTGAAGAAGTCAAAGATTAGTATAATCGGTATAACAAACGATGTTAATTTTAAGGAAACTTTGGATCCACGTATTCGTAGTAGTTTAAGTGAAGAAGAAATCGTTTTTTCACCTTATACTGCTGAACAGTTAAGGGACATACTTTCTCAAAGGACTGATGAAGCTTTCCAATCTGATGTTCTTGAATATGGTGTTGTTAATTTATGTTCCGCAATAGGTGCTCAACAACATGGTGATGCGCGAAGATCTTTAGATTTATTACGTGTGGCTGCTGAGCTCGCCGACAGGAATAATGATCCTAAAGTTACAGAGGTACATGTCCGTAAAGCTCAACAAGTAATAGAGAGGAACACTGTTGTTGAAGTACTGAGTACCTTACCTATACAAACTAAAGCTGTTCTACAAGCAATTTTCATTGGAGAAGGAAACCCAAATGAAATAATGACTGGAGATGTTTATGAAATTTATTCTAATCTCTGTAAAATTGTTAGACTAGATCAGTTGACAGCACGACGTGTTGGTGATTTAATAAATGAACTTGATATGTTGGGTATTGTTACAGCTCAAGTTATAAGCAAAGGAAGATATGGTCGCTCAAAGCGTATTCACCTAACAGTATCTCTTGGTCAAGTCAAAGAAGTTTTGGAGAATGATTTTAGACTTTCGAAGGTTTTTGAACATGAAATGTGAATTTCGTTCAATTATTAAGACACTTTTTTTTCTTACTCTAATATCTAAGAAAACTTTTTCTTT
Source organism: Candidatus Heimdallarchaeota archaeon (assembly GCA_023705985.1). Classification (GTDB taxonomy): domain Archaea; phylum Asgardarchaeota; class Heimdallarchaeia; order Heimdallarchaeales; family Heimdallarchaeaceae; genus 18H4-34. Next base: position 28,154 of record BPTO01000020.1, read on the forward strand.
ATCTTTTCCTAACTAACTTTAATGAATGAAATCTTTCTGCGATGCAAATATATTATATCTGGTGAGAAGTGTAACAAAATCATAAAAGATGGTTCTATACTGATTGAGGATAACAAAATCATTGCTGTTGGTAAATATGAAAAAGTAAAAACTCTTCTTTCTGGACATGATCAAATTAACAGATTACAGCATGTAGCAATCCCCTCACTGGTAAATTCACATACCCACCTTCCTGAAACATTGTTAAGAGGTATTTGTGATAATCAAAAATTGAAAAACTGGCTTTATGATTTCATTTGGCCTTTTGAAGCAAAACTATCAAAAGCTGACACCTATTTTGGTGCTTTACTTGGTTGCCTTGAACTTATTGAATCTGGTATAAGTGGTTTCATTGATCAATATTTTTATGCTTCCAGTATTGAGAATGCTGTGGAAGAGGCTGGAATTCGTGCGCTTATTTGTCCTTCAGTTTTTGATAATACTCCTGAATCAGGAGATTTAGATAAGACTTGGAAATCTGTTCAGAAGTTTCTTTTAAGCAAGAGAAATTCTAAAAACGGTCTGATAAAATATGGTATTGGACCACATGCACCTTATTCTGTTCCCAAAGAGTATCTTCTGGATATTATTGATTTTGCTTCCAGACATTCTTTACCCGTTCATATTCACCTTTCGGAAACCCTGCATGAGGTAAAGGAATCATTAATAAAATATGATCTTTCCCCAATCGAATATATCCATAAAATTGGTTTAACTGATTTGAAAATTTTAGGAGCACATTGTGTCCATACCAATGAAAAAGATTGTAAGATAATGCAGACTACCGATTTTACTGTTTTACATAATCCTCAGTCAAACCTTAAAATGGCTAGCGGAATAGCTCCAATTCACAAATATGCAAAAAAGGGGATTAAAATTGCTCTTGGAACGGATGGAAGTGCTTCAAATAATGATCTTGGTATACTCGAAGAAATGAATATTGCAGCTGTTCTCCAGAAATATTTAGCTAATGATCCTACAGTAATGAATAACGCCTATACACTATCACTTGGTACTATCAGTGGTATGAGAACATTGGGAGTTAACACAGTTGGGTTATCAGAAGGCTCTCCAGCTGATATTACTATACTTTCACTTGAAAATAGCCATTCTTGGCCTCAAAATAACCCTTTGTCCAATATTATCTATTCATCATCTAGCTCTGACACTAGTGATTTGATAGTCAATGGCAAGTTTGTCTACTTCAATAAGAAACATCAAACACTTGATAAACACAAAATTCTTGATAAATGTTCTTCTATTTCACAAAGCATTCTTTCAGAAATGGGAAAGTAAAAATACTTGCAAGAGGGGAGTATAATGGCAATGAAGAATCTAGCCCTTTACTGAATTTAATGTTGAAGATCTTGAGTTCTGAGCCATTTCCAATTATAAAAAACTGTTATTTTTTTCTTTCATATCCTTTAAGTTGGAACTGCCAAAACGCATATCCTTCTGAAGCAGAACGAAGTTCTGTTGCAATTCTCAGGGAAGATTCCACACTTATTTTACCTTCTATTATTGTTCTTGTTGCCAAATGTTGCGTATCTTTTATTTCACAATCAAATTTTTGAGTTATTTTGAGTACTTGTCCTAAATAATGCATGGGGGTTGTTATAGTAAAACTATATATTGGTTCATAAACACCGATATCCGCTTTTTGAATTGCTTCGTAAATTGCCGTTCTCACTAACGGAACAAGAATTTCGTATCTTAAAGCGTTTTTTTCTAATTCTTTGATTTCACTGATAATCACTGTTATATTGCGTATTGGTTTATTATTTACTGGTCCTTTTAATATGGCATTTTTGAACCCTATGATTAATATTTCCTCAATACCTTGGTTTATTTCTTCAATTTCAACAATTAAAATATTATTTCTCGAATCTTTGTAAATTATTTCTGATTCTGACTCTGATTCTGTTGGCTTACACGTCACTGAAATTTCCACAAATTCTAATGTGTCAATTTTTGTGATACTCTCTTCTTTTTCTATTTGTTCAACAAGCGAAACTTCGGGCTCAGACACCTCAACTTTTATTCCTAGTTCTTCTATTTCTCCTATAATTATTTCAAGTTGTAGCTCCCCAATGCCATAAATCTTTATCTCACCTGTATTTTCGTCATAACTGTAACTAAAATTTGGTTTAATTAAGGTTAAGATTTCTAGATTTTTCTGTAATTTGGGTATATCAGCTATTTTTCGTGGTTCAACTCTTCTTGAGATTACAGGCTCTTGAATATAAGATATTGGTGAAAACAATAATTTTGGAATGTGCCCTTTCGTTTCTATAAAGGTATCTCCAATGATTCCATCTTTTATTCCAATGATTGCAGCTATATTTCCAGCTGTTACTGAATCTATCGTTACTAAAGATTGACCTTTGTATATGCATACTTGATGAACCTTACCAATCTCTCCCGTTCTTACATTTTTTACAAGTGTTCCTGATTTAACTTTTCCTGAAAAAACCCTCATTATCGAAATTGTTCCTCTATTGTCATCATGCATCAATTTACCGATACAAAGAACTACTTTTTCATTATCATCACACTTACTTAGATAATTTTCAGCATCTTTATCCAATTCTTTCGTAATTAATCTCATACGATTAATCTGAGAGTCAACAGGGTTTGAAATATTTTTTATTACACTCGGCAGAACAGCTTCAATGAGAGGGTAATTCTCTCTTATTTCTTCTATTTGTTTTTCTGAGTAAAAATCAATAATATCTTCAAATTTCGGTTCGTTCACAGAATATTTTGAAATACCCCATCCATGAAGAGCAGATCCCATAATAACTGTACCAACATCAACCCTTACTTTCCATTCTTTTCTGAATTGACTTGGTGCATACTGATTAATTAGGTCATTAGTCATTTGTATGATGTTACTAATGCGAATTTTGATATCTTTTTTTGTTAATTTTAGTTCATTAATCAATCTGTCTATTTTGTTAATAAATAATAAGGGTTTTAATCCTTCTTTCATTGCTTGTCTAATTACTGTCTCTGTTTGGGCCATAACTTGTTCCACGGCATCTATTACAATAATTACCCCATCAACTAAGCGTAAAGCTTGGGATACCATACCAGAAAAATCTACATGACCTGGTGTATCCACTAAATTAACTAGAAATGACTCCCCATTGAATTTATAGATGAAGGATATATTAGCTGTTTTAATTGTTATACCTCTCTTTTGTTCTTCATCTAAGTAGTCTAGAACTCTTGCGCTTCCTGCCATTATTCGGGAAATTAACCCTCCTGCTTGGAGTAAGTGATCAGATAGGGTCGTTTTTCCGTGGTCTACATGACTTATGATACTGATATTTCTAATATTTTGCTTATTAGTCATTGCTAGAAGTATTTCTCTGGTATAATGACTCATTATTATGTTTGGGTATGTTTGTTAGTTTAAAGGTTTATCTACAATATATTTCTCATTAATTAAATGAAAATACATCTTTGCCAATCCGTTAATGTTTTAAATTTAAAAAATGATACTATATTCAAAGTTATTTAGACTGATAGTGAAAATATAACAAAGCTATAAATTTCGATAACTTAGTTAATCAATCGCGTGAGGTTAAAACCATGTATGAAGCAAAGATTCTAGGAACTAGGTATGTGTGTGCTTTGACAAATGTAAAGGGTCAATGGATGATTCAAATTAAACTTGATGATGTTGTTGAGGGGGAAGCAGTTGTCAAGGAGGTTAGTGAAAGGGGAATGAGAGATAACATAAAAGCTGTCCTTTCAGAGGTAAATATGTATCTTAACGATTTTATGGTAGATCAAATAACAAAAGACATAACCACACAAGCTCAAATTTTGTTTCGAGATGTCTCCGCTACTGAAGTACAAACTAATCAAACCAATGTTTCAGCCATAGATGATTCAATGAAAGATGTACTTGAACGCATTACAATGCTCGAAGAAAGAATAAAGCGAATTGAATTTATCCTTGAACATCGTGAATAATGAAATTATCCTTTACATCCTTCTCACCATTTTTTACTCTTCTAAATAATCTAGTAACGAAATATTCTTAAAACACTCCAGAATTCTACTATCAAAAGGTGATTTATTGAGTCAACGAGCTAGGATCCGGTTAATTGGTAACGATCCTCAATCTTTACAAAAAATCTGCAACCAAATCCAAAAGATAGCTGAAAGAACAGGACTACGAATTAGAGGACCTATTCCACTCCCCTCAAAGCGTATGGTTTTACCTGTTAGAAAGTCACCCTGTGGCAACGGCACAGCAACTTATGATCATTTAGAGATGAAACTTCATAAGAGAATTATAGATATGGATGCGGAAGAGAAAAGCATGAGATTATTAATGCGTATTCACGTTCCTGAAGATGTCCATATTGAAATTGCCATTGAGAGAAAATAATTTATTCTCTTTTTGTAACAATTCTTTCTGTTTATTTTTAAATAAATTAATACGTTATTATCTTTACAATTAAACATACTATTTCATTTCAATTGGAGGATAAACATACTTTAAAAATATAATAAAATCATCCAGTTCATTGAACATCTCATTCTTCTCAAGCTTTTTCTTAATGAA
>BPTO01000021.1 GCA_023705985.1 Candidatus Heimdallarchaeota archaeon
GAGATAAGGCCACGTGACTGGAGTTCAGACGTGTGCTCTTCCGATCTGATAAGGAGTTCGTTCATGCTGATATGCCAAAAAAGATTTTAGATGCCAAAATTTTGTTGCTTGACAAGGGATTGGAATTATCTAAAACAGAAATTGATGCTAAAATCAATATTACCAGTCCTGAGCAAGTTCAAGCTTTTCTTGATAGAGAAAGTGAAATGCTTAAAGAAATGTCAGACAAAATTATTGCTTCTGGTGCCAATGTAGTGTTATGTCAAAAAGGGATAGATGATGTTATTCAACATTATTTGTCTAAAAACAACATTGCTGCTGTAAGAAGAATCAAGAAGAGTGACATGGAAAAACTTGCTAAAGCAACAGGAGCAGTAGTAACAACCTCTCTTGAAGGTCTGGAAACTTTCATTGGTCACGCTAAAAACGTAGAGGAAACTAAAATTGGCGATGATCAAATGATTTTTGTTCAAGAATGCAAGAACCCCAAGGCTGTTTCTATCTTAATTCGTGGAGGAACAGATATGATTGTAAGTGAAGCTGATCGAGCTATTCATGATGCATTATGCGTTGTTAGACAAGTTATCCACGATAAAATGGTAGTTCCTGGTGGTGGAGCTCCTGAGATAAGAATTGCTCAGAAACTAGAAGTTTTTGCTAAAAAACAAACATCTAAAGTACAACTTGCCGTTCAAAGATTTGCTAAGGCTATGGAAATCATTCCAAGAACTTTATCTGAAAACGCCGGATTAGATCCTATTGATGTCCTTTCAGAACTATATGCTAAACATTCTAAAGAAATAGCATCTAGTTTTGGAGTAGATCCATTCTCAGGTAAGATTAAAGATATGACAAAAATGAATGTTTTGGAACCAATTTCTGTAAAAATTCAAGCAATAACTTCAGCTGCAGAAGCTGCCGAGATGATACTTCGTATTGATGATGTAATCGCTTCAAAAGAATTATCTGGTCCCAGTATGCCTGAAGGTCCAGGTCCAGAAGATTATTAACGTCTTCTACTTTCTTTTCTATTTTTCTGTTTTTCTATAAAAATTGTTCAAAAAGTTATTTTGTATATGTTTGTAGGGTTTCAACTAGTTTTTTATTCATATCTTCCGTAACTTCATCTGAAACAAGTTCTACTAGCTGTATCCACGTACTATATGCTTGTTCTCTTATTACATCGCTTTTGTCTTTCATACCCTTTATAATAATATCAAATACTTCTGGAGAAATAGCTTCATAGCCTTTATGGTTTTTAAGGGATTTTAGTGCCATTCAATCAAAAATACAATCACTTAATATAAAACTCTTTCTCAGAATGATTATATCAGTAATGTTTTAGACACTTTTTTTTAATAAAATCTACAAATTGCGTTATGAAAGAAGAATTAAATGAAACTCTCTTTAATTTTTTGAGTCAATATTATAAAAAAATATAACAAAAATCTTTTTCTGACCAAAATTTTTTAACTAATCGAATACTATTGGATATTGAATCAAATGAAATTGAAAGAAGTAAGTAAAGAAATCCTTTTGAAGCTTGAAGAAGCGGGTTTCACTCTTGAATCTATTGCCATAGCACAAGCAGAAGACTTAACATCAACACTCAATATAGATTTGGAGGAAGCAAAAAAAGTTATTATTGCAGCAGAGAAGGAACTTGGCATTTTACCGATTTCAGCTGCTGAATTTCTTAAACTTGAAGAAAAGAGAGGAAAAATTACTACAGGTTCTAATGAGCTTGATTCAGTTCTTGGTGGAGGAATCTGGACACAGGAAATAACTGAACTTGCTGGTGGATTTTCATCCGGTAAAACACAGCTATGTTTTCAACTCTGTGTAAATGTCCAATTATCATATAACGAAGGAGGATTGGAAGGAAAAGCTTTTTTTGTAGATACAGAGAGAACTTTTTCTCCAAAAAGAATAACTGAAATAGCTTCTTACCGAAATCTAGAAATCGATGATGTTTTAAATAATATAATCATTGCACCCACACTAAATACACACCATTTATTCTCTATCATCGAACAATTAGAGGACGTTATTCCTAAAGAAAGGATTAAATTATTAGTAATCGATAGTTTTGCTTCACATTTTAGATCTGAATATATTGGAAAAGAAAAACTAATTGCCCGTCAACAAAAAATAATGCAAATAGCTGAAAAATTAACATTATTAGCCGTTAGATATGATATCGCAGTGTTAGTTACAAACCAAATCATAGCTAATGTGGAAGATTTTCTGTATGGAAGCAGTGAAGAACCAGCACTAGGATTTGCTTGGGCTCACAGACCTCAACAAAGAGTTTTCTTGCGTAAATCACGTGGAAGTGCGAGAATAGCAAGATTATTCGATAGCTCGAGAATGCCTGAACGAGAAGCCCTTTTCTACGTTACAGAAGCAGGAATAGCAGATGCAGCAACAAGGGATATGTATGTCTAATTAGAAAAAGTGATTAGTTTAAAATATTGGAAAAAAATACTCCCGATTGTTAATGTTTGTTGAGATAAGTTTAGTTATCTGCTGGTGTATAGACTTTTGTACGTCTACTCCCTATTACTTTTTTAATAATACCTTTTGACTCAGCTTCTCTGAGTATTTTCTTTGCAGTACTAACACGAATATTATATTTATCGGCTAAATATTGAGGAGTGATACCTCTACTATGTGGAAGTTCATCTTCTATTTTCTTTAAGGTTTCTTCATCTGGAAACATATCACGTTCTATTGGTGTGAATTCTATTACAACACCAAACTTTTTCTTTTTCCTAATAACTTTCTTTTCTCTAGCTGCCATTTATCTCTACCAAGGATTTTCAATGGAATTTTTAAATTGTTCTATCTATTAGAACTTTAGATAGAGTAAGATAAAAACAACGGATAAGAATCTGAAAAACACAAATATTATTAAGTTTAACAGAAACGAGACTATTGAAGGATATGGATGAACTCGAATTGCTATTAAGTACATTTAAAGGTGAAAATTATGAAAAAACACTCTTTAGCTTATGGAAACATTTTCCTTATGATGATAGAGATCCTGATCGTTTAGCAGAAGCTCATGTCAATTTTTATAAGAGACATAAATTCGATTTAATGAAAGTAAGTCCTCATGGTCGTTATTCAAATGTTGATTTTGGTTGTGAAATTGATAAAGAATATGATCCTGTCACAGGTTCAACACGTTGTAAAAATTGTATTATTAAAAAATTAGAAGACTGGGAAACCTTAGAACCAGTTGACGTTACAGAGGGAGAATTTGGTAAACAGTTGAAATCATTAAAACTAATTCACAAAGAATTAGAATCTTTACCAAAAATGATGACTATTTTTAGTCCATTGATGGTCGCCGCAAAACTCGATCCTAATCTCGAGAAACACATCCAAACTAATCCAGAAACAGTTAAAGAAGCAATGTACATTATTCATAGTGTTATGGAAGAATTTTCTCTGGCCGCTGTTGAAGAAGGAGCTAATGGTTTGTTTATTGCTTCTCAGTATTTTAGAAAAACAAGTTTAGATTGGAAAGACGTTGAAAGTTTTGAAATTTACTTCTTAGATAAAATTATAAAACGCGCTGGTCAAAAAGCTTCATTTTCTGTTATACACATTCATGGATTAGATATTGCTTTTGATAAAGTCTCTACTCAACTAACAGCTGAAGCTGTTAACTGGCATGACCAACTTACTTGGCCTAATATCGAAGAAGCGGCTGAAATTTACAAAGGTGGTCTTCTCGCAGGAATTGATGAAAAAGTATTATTACTCAACGAAAGACCAGAAGAAATAAAATCGCAGATTCAAGAAACATTAAATCTTGTAGAAAAAACAGACAATAGAATAATTATCTCTCCTGGATGTGTAATCCCCTATAAAATTCCTGATGAAAAATTAGATATTATAGGAGAAACGATAAGAGCATTTAATAAGAGATGGTAAGAAAATGTCAAAAAAAGAAAATGAAGAAATTGTTCGTTTAATAAAAGCCCAAAGGTTTGGATGGTTTGATTTTATTTTGAATACCTTTTTTTCAATTATTATGATTACAACCATATATATCGTAATTGCTCTTTCTCAACCAGATACGTTAACTGATTGGATATTAGCAATGATTACAACTATACTTCCCTTACTTTTTTTTGCGAATAGAGCTTTCAATGAGTTGTTTTATACAAAGGATTATGTTAAAATAACAAACGAAATGATGTATTCTAGATCTACTCCCCTATTAACAACAGGATTGCGTCCAAAGATAAGAGAAATACCAATTAGAGAAATAAAGAAGTATGGTGTATCCAAAATTCCACGAAAGCTTTCAATTGACATGTTTAAACTTAAAAGAAAAGCTATGTTAGTTCTAGTGCTGAAAAGCGGTGAAAGTGTATTACTAGGTGGGTATATAGACAATCAGAAACTTTTTGAGATTGTAGCAATAATCCAACAAATTTATCCAAAAGCTAGATTATCTAAACCAACTCTTACAGCATATCCAGAGCTAAATGAAATTCTAAAAGTAGCAAAACCTTCGAAGAAGTTAAAGCAGATCAAGGATGATGAAGTAGACCTTGACAGTGTTGAAGTAAGGCGACGCAGATGAAATTATTATAAATATATTAAAAGAAAATTACGCTTAAGGCAAGCAATTTATATCGTTTCTTTTGCATTATTGATTGTGGTTGTATCTTCCTTTTACCTCTTGGGATTTTTTCATGCTGTTTTCTATCATTAGTCTTTAAGATAAAATATATAAACAATAATGCTTTAAAAATCTAAATGCAATCTGCTGAACAAGTTAACCAAATTCAAAAAGAAGGGAATGTTGCTGTTATAGATATTGGAATCTCTACTCAACAAATTGTTGTACTAAATCCTTACAAACCTAAAGAACCACATTCTTACCAGCGTTTGTTTTTCCCTATAACAAAATCGATGCATGACCTTGATAAGCATTTTAAATCGCTTTTCCGATCGTATGCTGATTATAGAATTAGAAAGTTTATTATCTCGATTTCAGCAGCTCCTGTTTTTAGTTCAGCTAAAGATGCAGTTGAAACAATTTTGGATATAATAAATCAATATATCAGCCCCCAAAGAATACTCTGTTTTTCTAATGATTCTAAATTTGTATCAGTAAATGAAGCTAAAACTAACCCAACAAGTGTTGTTTCAACAGGATGGCGATCTTTGGGAGAAGTGTTGGGAGAGCTTGTCGAAAATGATGCTCTGATGATTGAGTTTTCAACTAGAACAACACAAATTACACCAGTTAAAGAAGGAAAAATCGTCTCGTCTTCTGTATCAAATTATGATAGAGTTAGGAATGGAGAATTGCTTTTTTATGGTTTTCTAGAAACGAATATATCCCACATTCAAAACAAATTTGAATTCAATAATGAAGTTTTTTTCTTACCGTATGAACTTCATGCCAAGGCAGCAGATATTCTTCTTATAACGGGAGATATTCAACCTTACCAATACATATGTGATACTCCGGATGAACGGTTCAAAACTAAAGAAGAAGCTATGAACAGACTTAGGAATGTGCTGAACATAACTGATCCAAGTTATGATAAACAAAAACTCAAAATTATTGCAGAAGTATTAAAAACTCATCTTTTAGATCAAATAGAAATACAAATTAAGACAAAACTTACAGAATATAATCTTCAAAATGTTGTTATCACTGGTCTAGGAGCCAATATCCTTAGTCAACATCTTGAATCAAAGGGATTGAACGCAAAAATTATTGAGGCTGTAGATAAACTTCCTAATACGGAAATATGTCCTGCATATTGCATAGCTTATCTTTACTCCAAGAAGCTGATTAGTAATGGTTGAAAGAACCGATTTAAGTAACAGAATTAATGTAATGTTATTTCATTTCGATCAAAGATTAGGCCCAAGACTACTCTTCAATGTAGCCGAAGTTTCAGATCCTAGAATAACATCAGCATTAACAAGATTAATGGATTTCAACTTTCTACAAGAGATGAAAGCGATTGTTAATGCTATGGCAAATGTTGTCTATTCAAGTATGTTTTTCTCTGTACCAAATCCTTTAGCAAGAGGTGGAACTGAACAGTTTATGATTTCTATCGTTATTTTCGATCCTACAATTACAGAATATTTGATGGTTTCTTCGCTAGAGGAAGAGATGGAGCAAACTACTAGTAAATTGATGATGTTAACTGAATTAATAATAATCGCAAATCATTCTAATCCTTCTCTTGAAAATTTTCCTGAATTGTCGAGTGATCTTCATGATTTGAAGGATAAAGTAGTTGAAGTTTTTCAAGAATTATTCTATGGTCAATTTGAGGGGAAAAAAGATGCTATTTCACAGATACTAGGGAAAATAGGTAATGAAGCTGGGAAGAAGATAATTCAAAATCATTCTACAAAAAATATAAAGTCTTCAAGAGCTTACTTAACTGAAATTTTAAAGTCCCCTAAAATTTCTAGGTGGGGAAAATTTACAATCTTGCACTACGATCCTGAGGATCGAGTAGCAAATATATCATTAAAAAACTCTATTTGGACAGATTCATTGGGTTTAATGGCTACAAAAGCATGCGCTTTCATTGAAGGAATTTTAGAATCACTTTTTAGTCATATTATTGGCGAGCCCATAATTTGCAATGAGATGAGATGTGCAGCAGAGTACAGTTATGTACAAGAATGCTATTTTCAAATAGCTCCAAGAAGAATGAATCAAGAAAAAGTTTCCTACAGAGAGGAGCAAACGATAAGGGATATGGCCCTTGAAGATAGAAGGAAGACCATTGAATTGATAGAAACAGACATGGGTAAAGCTATTTTCCAAGATTTAGATCCAATGATTAGATTAATACAACTTTTCAACAAAGCACCATTTATATCAGATTTTTATATCGATGAAACAAAATTCTTGATTGTGTGCAATTATTGGAGATATCCTGATGAAATCATATGCGATTCCTGCGAAAAATGGATAGAAGAGAAATGTAAGGAGAAAATTAAACTCGTAAAAAGTCCTCATAGAATATGTGAAATATCATATGGTTTTGAAAAAAAATCTAAAAAAAAGTAAGAAAAGAAGAGAATTTTACTCTCTTAATTTAAACCTATAATTTTACCTTCTTCAGTAAAGTCCATCTTCTCTGCAGATGGTACTGGAGGTAATCCAGGTATCAAGAACATGCTTCCACAAACAGGAACAATGAATTTAGCACCAGTATAAAGACGGACTTCATCAACATTTAAGGTCCAATCCTTTGGAGCTCCCATCATACCCACTTTATCAGTCAAACTGAGTTGGGTTTTAGCCATACAAATAGGAAAGTCAGCGAAACCAAGTTTCTCAATAGCAGCTATATCTTGTAAAGCTTTTGGAGAGTATTCAACATCCTCAGCACCATAGATTCCTTTAGAAATTTTCTCAATTTTAACTTTTATTGGATCATTAAGTTCATAGATGAATTTGACGTCACCAGAACCAGTTTCAATAGCTTCTAAAACAGCTTTGCCAAGTTCGATACCACCATCACCACCTTTCATAAAGACTTCACTAACAGCTGCAGTTACACCTATTTCTGAGCATTTATCTTTAATCCATTGAATTTCTTCGTCATTATCGAATGGGAAACGATTGATAGCTACAACTGGAGGAATGTTGAATTTGTTGAGCATGTTGTCGAGATGTTTTTCAACGTTACAAAATCCCTTTGCAAGAGCATCGAGGTTTTTATTCTTAGCCTCTTCAAGATCTTTCATTCCACCATGGAGATGAAGAGCTCGAACTGTTACTACAAGCACAACAGCAGAAGGAAGGGTATCATATTGACGAGCAACAATGTCAATAAATTTCTCAAAACCCAAGTCAGCAGCAAAACCACCTTCGGTGATTGCATAATCTGCAAGTTTGAGAGCGAGTTTAGTTCCAATAACAGAGGAGTTACCATGAGCAATATTAGCGAAAGGTCCGCAGTGAATAAAACCTGGTACTCCTTCAAAGTTTTGTACAAGGTTTGGTTTTATTGCGTCTTTGAGTATTAGTGTCATAGCTCCTACTGCTTTTAAATCCCTTGCAAATACTGCTTTATCATCGTATGTATACCCTACTAGTATACTTCCTAGTCTTTCTTTAAGTTCTTTCATATCTGCTGATAATGCTAATAGCGCCATTATTTCTGATGCAGCGGTTATAACAAAACCAGTGTTTCTTATTTCCCCACCTAACCTTCTTCCTCCAAGTCCGATAATGATATTTCTTAGTGCTCTATCATTTGCATCGATGGTTCTTGGCCATGTAACTTTTGTTGGGTCTAATTCTAGTTTATTACCTTTTGTTAGGTGATTGTCAAGTAATGCAGCCAGTAAATTATGTGCTGCTGTTATTGCGTGAATATCGCCTGTAAAATGCAAATTTATATCCCACATTGGAAAAACTTGCGATTGTCCTCCACCAGTTGCACCTCCTTTAATACCAAAGGTTGGTCCCATACTTGGTTCTCTTAATGCAAACATCACTTTTTTACCTATCTTTTGTAAAGCTTGGGAAAGACCTATTGTTGTGACAGTTTTTCCTTCTCCTGCTCTTGAAGCAGTCATTGCTGTTACAAAAATTAATTTTCCATCAGGTTTATTTGAATTAAGTATTCTTAGCATTGTATCATACGATAGTTTAGCTACATACTTTCCAAATTGCTCAAGGTCATCTTCTTCTAGACCTATTTTTTTAGCAATCTCTCTAATATTTTTCATTTCTTTTTGCTTTTCTTGTGCAATCTCTATGTCAGCTTTCATAGTAATCATCAACGATTTCTGTTAATTCAATTTTTTTTGTGTTCTTTACATTAAAAATATTTGTATCTATATTCAAAAGATAATAATTATAATTTTTAATTTAAATTGACTTTCTCCATTCTTATATAGATATTACATAGTGGTTAAATAGATATATTCTAAAATACCCATTACTAGAAAGTTATAGAACGAGATATTGTCCAAATTGAGTGTTTAATCATGAAATGTGACTATCCTAATTGCAGAGCTGATGAAGTGATACTTTTCTATTGCCCTTACTGTAAAGGTTCTTTTTGCCCGTCTCACAAAGATTCTATTGCTCATAATTGCAAAGCTTTTGCACAACAGACAGGAACAACGCGTCCAACCTCCCAAAGCTCAACATCTCAAACACCTACACCACAAGATGTTATGAGAGCATTTGCATATCAAGTTTCAAGAGCTGTTGGAGCACAACAATCTCAAACACGAACCCAAGCACCTCCTATGGACGAAAAGGCTAGAAAGAAGTTTATAGAGAAAAAATTAACAGAAAGAGGAGATCTTTTTTCTTTTGGTAATGAAATAATAGATATTTTGTTTGGATTTGCTTTGATTGTTCTTGTATTCGGGTTCTTCAGATATGCTACAACACAAGAATGGACAGGATTTGTGGTATCTGGAATCCTTGTTGCAACAGCTTTTCTACCTCATGAACTCGGTCATAAGTTTGAAGCTATGAGGAGAGGACAATTCGCGCGATACATTTTGTGGGTTCGTGGAATGATGTTTACCTTAATTACTCTCATTTTTGGTATAGGGTTAATTGTTCCTGGATTTGTTGCAATTGTACCTTTAACTCGACAAATGAATAAGAAAGACTTAGGTATTATTGCTTTAGCTGGTCCCGCAACAAATGTTGTTATAGGTTTGGTAAGCTTGATACTCGGTTTACTTACCCACTTTGCAATCATCCCCTTTAGTGGTCTTTTCTCAGATCCTAACATTTTCATTCAAATCGCTCAATTTAATGCTTTAATAGCACTTTTCAATTGCATCCCTATCTGGCAGTTGGATGGAGCTAAGATTATAAAATGGAACAAAGTAATCTTTTTTGTCTTAGTACTAGCAAATATAGCAATTGCAGTCCCGACATTTATTTTGAATCCTTCGCTTTTTTAATCAATTTTCCAAAAATGATTAAAACAAAAAGTAATAATAGTTATTAAGTTTAGTTATGTAAAGGATGAACAAGGCATTGCTGAGAGCATAGCTCAATGACGAATCATAGTTAATCTGATTATCCTTGAATTATCTAATTATTGGATTTATTTCTCTAAGCTCTTTAAGGTTTCTTGCCCCTAGTAAAGCCATAACACATTTCATTTCAGTAACATAACTCAATAAATAGGTTCTGAGAGTTTTTTCTCCCCCCTCATTAATAGCTTTAAGAACAGGTAATGCTAAAGAAACATAATCTGCTCCCAGAAGCAAGGCTTTAACTGCTTCAATTCCAGTCCATATTCCCCCAGAAGCAATTACTTTAATATTTCTTTTATTTTCAACGGATTTAACATTGAGAATACTCTCTGCTGTAGAAACACCCCAATTCAAGAATTCAGATGACATTAGCTTAATGGAAGGATCAGGATTACGGTAAGTTTCTATTTTCGCCCAATTTGTTCCTCCTGCTCCAGCAACATCAACAGCATAAATGTCTAGTGACATCAAATACTCGGCATCTTTCTTCGATATACCACTTCCTACTCCTTTAATTATGAGTGGATATTTTAGTTCTTTAATTAACTGCGAAATGCTTTTCTTTAAATTCGAAAAATCCTTGTTGCCTTCAGATTGTAGAAACTCTTGTTGAATATTTACATGTAAAGCTAAACCATCTGCCTTTATCATAGTAATTGCATTTTCCGCATCATTTACATTATACTCATCTATAAGTTGAGCAATACCTAGATTGGCTAGAAGAGGAATATCAGAAGCGATATGTCTAACTTGATATGTTGAAACTAATTCAGGATTCTCGATAGCAGCACGTTGACTACCTACGCCCATTCCTATAGAAAACTCTTGACAAATTTTCCCTATAATTTCGTTGATTTCTTTACCTTTTTTGGAACCTCCAGTAATTCCCGATATTAGAATAGGAAAATTAATGATTTTATTCAAAAATTTGGTTTCTAGATTAATATCGTTTACTGAAAGTTCTTCGAATGAAGAAGGTCGTATTTGTACTTTCTCTAATCCATTAGACATTCTATCATAAACAACATTGTTTTCCAAACAAATGCGTATATGCTCTTCTTTTCTTCTTGAAATATCTGAAAGAGGTTCTTCATCCATTATTTTAAGTCACTGAAAAGAAGAATAAAAAGGTTGAGCTTCATTATAACAAAATTTTTGTCTCCTTGTCAACTAATAAAAGAGAGAGAAAAAGTGGGGGATTACATAGGGAATGTTTCTTTCTTATTATGATCCGGACAGGAAGATGAAGAAGAAAGACCTCTGTACGATCCTTCCTCTACTTATACAACTTAACATAGGAGGAGGGCATGTGATGTACATCCTTAGAGTAAGCTATCTAGTCATGACCCTCTACGAAAGATTCTGTTAGGAGATAAGGAGACAGAACTGTTCATGTCTAAAAACTAGGCACAAAGTTCTAAAAAGAAAAGTTCAAAGGATAAAACCTATATAGTAAAAGAAAAAGCTCATTGATGATGCATATGGAATTCTGCCCAAAGTGCGGGAAACTCCTAATACCTAAAAAGGAAGGTAAAATTAAAAAACTTATCTGTCCTAACCCTAAATGTGATTTTGAACAGAAACAAGACGATAAAGTTTCTTACGAAGTTTCTGATAAGATTAAACACAAAGCTAGTGATATTACTGAAGTGATTGATGCAGAAGAGAGTGAAGAATTATCAGATGAAGAATTAGTGGAAAGAAGAGAACGTTTTATAGAAAACATTGATCTTTATGAGACAGATAATTAGCTAATAGTTCAACAGAGGCTTCTTTTATGCGTTGGATATTGATAAGATTCTCAGAAATAGCTATCAAAGGAGCTAAGACAAGAAAAAGATTTACACATATATTGATTAATCATATCAAATATGTTCTTTTCAATCTTTTCAATATCACTAATTTTGATGTAAAGAACTTATACAGCCGTATTCTAGTTAGCTCAGAAAACATTGTACAAGTAAATAACATCGTATCATCTTGTATACCTGGTATTGTTAGTACAAGCATTGTTCACAAGACTTCTACACAAACTGAGAATATTAACGAAATAATCAAAAATCATTATTTGGATGAAATAGGTAAGATAGAAGCTTTTGCTGTTCGAGTGAAGCGAACAGGAAACCACACTTTTTCTAGTATAGAATTCGCAGCTAATATTGGTAGTTTTATTTACACTAGCTTTCCTGAAGGAAAGTTGAAAGTCGACTTAACCAATCCTGAGTACGTTCTACATCTGGATATTAGAGGAGACGACACATATATTTTTGATCACAAAACAGATGGATTAGGAGGAATACCAGCTGGAAGTCAAGGAAATGTTCTAGTTCTTATTTCTGAGGAGGAAGAAGATCTAGCAAATATTTTACAATTATACAAAAGAGGAGCTAATACACTAATATATTCACTGAAATCAGAAAAAGAATATTCAGAATCATTTCTTCAACATTTACAGTGGTTAATCAAACTCCAACCTGCTTTAAAGAAAAGGGAGCAACTGATTTATTTTCCTCTCGAAAATTCCGATGTCAGCAATATTCTCGAGGTTTATAAGTACAATAAGTGTTTAGGGATAGCATTATCTGCAAAAATGTTCGAAACCTATTCTTCGCTTTTTCCCGTAAAAATACCGCTATTTGTTCCTCATTTAGTCACAAAAATACAAAAAGGTGAATTAGAACGAATATTATCTATTATTCAGTAATTTTCTTTTGTTCAATTTTCCCGTTGGGAGAAGATTCTGCGAAAACAACACCTTGAAATTTTTCAACTATAATTTTCTCTTTTAACCAAATATTCTCTTTTAGCCAAGCTTTTCGACAAGTATAGGATAAAAATTCCTCTTTATCCCACCCTTGCTCAACTGGCACTTGAGGTAGTAATAATCCTTTATTTGATTTATATTGGACAATAAGACCATCTCTTCCTATTTCAATTTGGTTGAGTAATTCTTGAGGAGAAACGAAATTTATTTTTTCTGGGGGAGTTAATACTGTTACTTCGAATATTAAGGAATCCAGTTCATCTGTTTTAACTGGTGGAAAACGAGGATCGTTTAGAGTAGAATCTCTAGCTAAATCTATTACTTCTTCATATAAGGGACCAATTCCTAATGGATATCCAATACATCCTCTTAAATCTGAATTATTCCCTACAATTTTCCTAACTGTTACAAAAACTCCAGTAGTTAGTTTAGCTTGTTCTTCTATGGGTTTAAGAGGTTCAGGTTTTTCCCCTTCATTTATCCACTTTTTTGCTGCAAAACGAGCTAATTTCACTAAATATTCTCCAGTTTCTGTTTTTACATCCATATAATCACGTTTTTACGTTTTCCAATATAGCTTTAATATTTTCCCAATGTCTTCCTACCCAATAAATTTTCTTACAGTTTGTACACTCCCAAAATTCATTATAATATTTGGCAGTTCCTTCAGGAATACGAGAAATAATTTTATCTTTAGCTTTTTCTTCCAGAATTCCATTACAATTACTGCATCTTGAAAATCCAGGATCTGTGGGATAGCCAATTTCAAGTTCTTGTTTAAGTATCTTTAAGTTATTTATAATACCTTCATTCCCAATATTTAGGGCTTTTACACCTAATTTTTTGCTCTTCGCTAGAAGTGATTTAGATCTCGATAGAATAATTCTATTTTCAGATAAGGATTGTATTAGCATTTCTTTCTCTGTTTCATTGAATCTGTAGAGAGTATCATACCCAAAAAATCTAAGAAATCGTGCAAGTTTGCCTAACATGCAATCTGTATAGAATTTGTGCATTAGTTTACTCCCCTTACAAATTTATACTGTTAAGCTATCACAATCAAGAATACAATTATTGTTCTACTGAGCAAGTGGGGCAAGCATAAATCCCATCGATGTAGATTAGTTCATCTGAATATACACGACAATCGTCACAATAACCAGCAAATTTGTTGGTATTTTCTTTGTCGTTTTCATCTACATCTCTTTCTCGAATCAGTTTAATGTATTCTTGTTCTAAGAAAATTAATTGGGGAACAACCTTGAAAATATCTGTATCAGTGCAAATTCCTTTAACTTTCCCGTCAGAATCAGTTATTACTAGATGCCTTATGCTTTCTTTGAACATCTTCTCCATTGCTTCAGTTAAAGTTAAATTTTTGTCAATGGTAATAACAGGGTAAGACATAATCTCAGATGCTTTTATCTGTTCTGCAAAAGCTTTCTGAGCAATCACATGCCTAATGAGATTCTCTTTAGTGATTATCCCAATTGTTACACCATCTTCATCAACAACAACTACTGAACCTATACGATGTTCAATCATTAGTTTTGCACATACTTCAGCAGATGTATGAGCTGTGATTGAAATTACCCGTTTTGTCATTATCTCATTTACTACCATGTCAAACTTGGTTTTATCGAATATAGATTTCACATTAGTCACCGAAGTTATTACTCAAGTATATAATAAACATTATACATTTAAAGGTTTTACTTCTTCCTTGTGCGTATTAAATACACATTATAAAAATCTTAAATATGGGGTTAAAGCATGTTTAACAAACTAGTCAACTATATCAGCATCTCCGGGAATAAATCGGATTAATTCATTAATATCAAGAGCTTCAAGTTTATATCGTTCTTCTTCTGAACAATTTTGCAGAAATGTTTGACGTATTTGCTTAGCTAAGTTCCCTTTTTGTGTATCTCCTGGTTTGACTTGAACACAATAAACTGATTTATCGATAACACTTTGCAAAGGTCCTCCAATTATTTGAGCGTAATTTTCATATAAAACAAAACCTACAGCATGAGCGATTTCTACATTCTTAAAATAGTTTTTTTCACCGTATATCATAACACTACCCTTAGCTAAATACTGTCCTGATGGAGGTGTTAAACTAACTTGATTAGGAAAAACATAATACACATCTCCAACTAATTTCTTAACTTTCCAGAGGCTAGAATAATTTAAAGCAAAAATAGCCACATCTTTCAACTGTTGCTCAGTTAGCTTGTTTTGACCATCTTTCACTATAACATAAGGTGCACCATGTACATCCGCATGAAAGAACAAATCTTCATCATCTAAATAGGTTTTAAGCAACCGTTCATTGGCTTTAAGATCTGTTCCTCCTACAACTGTGAATTTTCCACACAAAAACCAATGAAACTTTTCGTACCATCTTTTTTGTCTTTTAACAATTGGCTGTTTAGCTTGCTCTTCTTTTTCAACAACATCTTCTATATCTTTACTCTCTTCAATTTGCTTTTTCGTTCTGTTAATAGCTTGCTCTGCACCTGGTATTTTTCGTCTAGCTTTCTTTGACTTCTCATAGAAAAGATTGGCATTTTCTACCAAAGAAAGTGTAAAATCTAACTCGACTTCTTTTTTGTTTTCTGCTGATTCATCTTTGAGTGATAACCATATTTTCTTAGATTTTGGTTCAATTTTCTCATATACCGATGCAGCTGTTATACCTTTTTCTTTCCCCATAACTAGTTTTTGTATAATATTTTCCCACTCAACACCACTTTTTCTTGCACCCATTATTGTAGAGAGCAAATTGTCGACCGATGCAAAATTTGCATAGAGAAGATTACCTTTCCTCTTCTCTTTCTCTTCCTGAGATATGAGAGCAAGTAGATGTTTTTCTTGCTTTGACAAAATCTTCTGGAATTTTGAGATTTTCCCGGAAACTTCAGCTTTATCTTCTTCAAGCTCAGGTTCTTCTTCTTGTAAGGAGAAATAGTCATCAATAATTTCATTGAAAGAATTAGCTTCCTTAATCTCTAAATTATCATAACGAGAAAGAGGTAATGGAGATATATCAACAACGTCTCCATCATCAAGATACTCTAAATATTTGTAATCTTGATTTTGTATTATTTTCTGGAATGACATTATTTCTTCAAAGAGTAGTTTCTTCTCGTTTTCATCGAGATCAGAAGCGATTTTAGCTTTAATACCTGCTTTTTTTACAACATCTTTAGAGTACGTTGGTCCAAGATCCATCATCACATTTAGAAAAGAGATTAGTTTTCCAGAATAAGTAGATATTTCTCTTTCTAAATCTTCAGAAGTAATATTCATTATGTTCATGTCTGAAGAAGGAGGAAAGTTAAACGTTCTTCCTGGATGAACATCACGATCTTTCATTCTTCTATAATTGTAAGCCATATGAATCTTGTTTTCTGGGCTCACTAAGATTAAATTTCCATCGTCAAATAATTCTATTACCAGTTTGAAGAAACCGTTTTTATATGCTATTTCAAAAACAATTATTCGATCTATTTTATGCTGGTAAAAATCCTTAACTGGAAGGTCTCTAATATGTTTGCGAAGCATTTGAATTTTGTTATTAGGAGATGAAGGCTTCTTTCTCTGATATTTTGTTACATGAAATCTTTTTCCAAGTTCAATAACTAACTCATAAGGATTTTCTGAAGCTTTACGAAATCGTAATATCACACGATTTTTTCCTATCGAGTAAATGTTATTAACCCAACTACCAATTATTTTTGGACGTAACTCATGGACTAAAGCAGATATGTCAATGCTTGATAAAAAAGTCTTCATTTTGTCACCGAAATTATTTTTTTTTGTCGCTATATACTGCAAAAACAAACAGATTAAAAACAATTTGAAATTGAAGTGAGCCTATACTGTTGGATGATATACAGAAAAAAGATTTCTTCAAAAAGGTGTTTAAGACATATAAAGGTCAAAACAGATAGAAATCATTCAAATCGAAAAGCTTTTTATACCCCATTTCTCCAGATGGAATAGATATTGTTAATTTAGTTATTAACAGTCTATGTATGCACGAACGCAACTAAATGAAAAATACTAACACTAGATATTAGAGCGTTAATATGTGTCAACACGGTGATTTGATTTGGACTTTAGCATGAGAGGATTATTCGAACGAATTAAAAATGGTTTAAATCCCAAGAATATCTTGGCAAAAACCATAAAATCGTTTGAACGTACTAAAACTAGTTTAAATCCTAAAAACATCCGGGAAAAAATTCATAAAATGGCTAAAATGGACCAAGTATATTGGTCAAAAGTACTTGTTGCTATTATAGCAGGAATGATTTTTGGTTTTTCCAATTTTACAAAATGGCCAGCAACAACAACAATGCTAATAATTTTCTTAGCACTTTCAGGAGCTTGGGCTTTAACTTTAAGAAAAAAAGAACCTGGTATAAAAATAAGATCTTATTTCACTTCTGCTATTTTTCAATATTTTATCTCATTTGTTGCCATATGGACTTTAGTTTGGACTCTAATGTATGTGCCTGAATCATTTTGGCCTTACTAGAACTTTTAAATCTCTCTTTTTCCTATTTCATCTTTTATTTTATCCTGACAAGAAAAAATATAAGGTTTGTACAAAATGTTTCATAAATGAGCACACAAAAGAGAAAACATAATAGCAAATCTTCCAAAAAGGAAAAAAGACTTCAAAATGAATTAGAAGCAGAAGAACCGGTCGTAAAGAAAAAGAAATTTAATGTAATATATACGGTTATTCTAGTAGTTATTTTTGGATCAGGAATAATACTTTTAATTCTCTCAAATGTGGTTTTTGAAGAAAGCGGAGACATAGTGTTTTTCATTTCATTGGGTATTATTGGGTTAGGAATAGTATTACTTACTCAAAGAAATGTTTACAAACAAACAAAACCAAGTTCTCAAAGTAAAAGCACAGGAAAAGAAAAGGAAAAGGGAAAGGATGAAGGATTACAACTTCGCGCTAGACGCTGATTCCAACATATCTACTTTTCATTAGATCAAAAGGTGTAATACTATAGAGTTACCAATAGTCAAATAGTGCCGACAGAAATCGTTTAGTGAGAAGAATGAAAAGCGAAGATTTCAAGAGTCAAGTGGGGAAATTTCTTAAAAGGTATGGTAAAGTTAAAATTTTGGAGAATTTAAACTGTAGCGATAGTAGTCGGGTTCTTCCTTTTATTGTTGAAAATCAGGAACAAAAATTTGCAGTTTTTGCTTTTCATTGGAAAAAGAGTATTGGTACTAATACAGTCATCAAAATAGAGCATCAAGTTAAAGAGATGAACTGTGATGGAGCAATTGTGATTGGTTCAATATTTTCTCAGAATTCTTATGATATGGTTCAAAATTTGCACAAAAGAGATCAAACAAGGATAATTCTAATTAAGAAAGATGAAATGAACGAGATTTTGCGCAATGCAAGTAGATGAAAAATAATTGAATGTTAATCTCCTCACGTTCTACTTGGGATAATTGTTGAAAACACTTCTTTTTTTATGAAGATTTAGTAGTTTCTTTGATACAGAAAATTTAAAAAATAGGTTGTTAAATGTTAATCTGTATTATGCTTTCCCAACTCCGAGAACCAGTATCAAAGATTTTACATCCGATTGTAATCTTTTTTGCAAAATTAGGTATCCACCCAACAGTTTTTACAATCACTGGAATGTTATTAACTATTAGTGCGGGTATTTTCTTAGCCATTAACAACTATCTAGTTGCATTGATACTATTCTTTATCGGAGTTCCAATGGACTATTTAGATGGTGGAGTAGCACGATATAGAAATATGGCTACAAAACAAGGTTCTTTTCTAGATAGCATTATAGATAGAATAAGTGATCTTGCCCTCTTTGGAGGTGTGGTAATCAGCGGAAAAGTTGATATTGTAACAGGTATTATCATGGTTACTTCAACCCTATTAATTAGCTATATACGAGCAAAAGGAGAAAGTATTGGAGTTACCAAAATGGGAATGGGTATTATGGAAAGAGCTGAAAGATTACTCTTCTTGTTCGTATTAATCTTGTTATCCCTGTTTATTCCCAGCTTTAACACAACTGTATTGTTCACACTCAACTATTTTGATGTCACACCTTTTGCATTAGGATACATGATTTTAACTGCTTTATGCGTAATAACAGTAATTCAACGGTTCATATATGCTACCATACAATTAACAAAATCTGAAAATAAGGCTTTAGAAACATGAGTACATATTAAGTAATAATCGCAATTTTTTCTAGAATCATTTTCTTCTAGCAGAAGAGCAAACGTTTTATATCAAATATTAAAGTCAACTTGGAATACAGTGGTTTTATGCCTAGCAATAGAAAAACTTCGAATCGTGGGAAGAAAACAATCAACGAATACCCTGATGAAAAGCATTCAGAAACAATAAAGGATTATTCTCAAACAAAAGAAATTGTTAAGGTATTATCTACTGAAATTGGTAATGTTGTTGACCAATTGTTAGGAGTAATATACAATGTTGAAACAGCTGACCGTTTTGCTGATTCGATAATAACTATCTATAACAGGCTAGTTGGGGAAGGCATCACTCAAACAACAGCTGAAAAGATATTATGCGAATACTCAGCTAACATTGATAAATTCGCTTCAATGTTGAAAAAAAAGGAAAAGTAAAAAGATCTGCTCTAATATTAAACATCTGGAGGATAAAATGCAATGCCAAGTGGGTTTTCATCTCTATACTATGGGATTCTTATAAAACTGAAAACACTTTGGTATATGAAGAAAAAGCGAAAGATGCAAAAATCGACAAAAAACTTCCTTAAAGGGAAATTGCAAGAAGCAGAAATTAGATACTTTGATGATAAAATCATTGAAAATTATCTGAATATTTTCAACTTACTATTAGATAAGAATATCTACGAGAAAATTCTCACAATTAAACAAAAAAATGGCTAAAATCACATGGAATAGGTTTTTGCTACATTTTTTTAAAAAACAAAATGTTTGAAAAGGTAGAATCACAGATTCTAATTTACCTTATACATAATCTTTATTTTGTAAGTTTCCTATATCAATGTAGGTGCATTTCATGTCAAACTACAAGAAGTTTAAAGGAGAAACTATAAACAATTACATTCAAGAATACATCCCTTTAATCAATGTCGATAGCCCTACATTTGTAAAATTACCAGCAGATAAGAAAGACAATAGGTTAAAAGATATTGAACGCGAGATAATCCAATACTGGGAACTAATCAATCCAATCATTAGAGAATATGTTAAAATGATAGTTGACTATCTAAATGATTTTGGTGAAGGAACTGAAAATCTTGAAAGTGTACGTAGATCTTTAGATTTAGAATTACAAAATTCTTCGGAATTGTCAAATGAGAATAGAAAACTTAAAGCTCAAGTTTCTGATATGATGCTAGATAAAAAAACGTTAACAGAAAAATTGGATGATTTAACCAAAGAAAAACCCACAATTTCAAAAGAAGAATTTGAATCTCTGAAACTTTTGACATCTTCAAAATTTGATGTTTCAACCGGGGATTTTGAAAGAAGACTTTCAAAAGCAGTACAAGACGTCAGAGAAAGTGATGCAATGAAAAAAGCGCGTGAAGAGAAAGAGAAAATGCAAAAAGAACTTAAATCTGAAAAAGCACGCTTTGAAAAAATTCAACAAGAAGTTGGAGAAACTTTCCAAAAGAAGCTAATGGAGTATCAAGCTAGACAAGATGAATTGGAAGAAGAACTCGAACAATATACTAAGAAATAAATAAAATAGGTGAATTAGGTGGCAAAATGGAACTTCAAAATTGTCCTTGCGGGTGATGGGGCTGTAGGGAAAACAAGTATAAGAGAACGATATATGGGTAAAGGCTTCACTGGTGATTACCTCAAAACTATTGGAGCTGACTTCGCCTCGAAGAAGGTTAAAATTGAGAACCATGATATTACTTTTCAAATTTGGGATCTTGCAGGTCAGGATAGTTATTCTGCTGTGAGAAGCACTTTTTATAAGGGTGCAATTGCATCCTTAATGGTTTTTGACTGTCAAGACCCTAAAACACTGACAAATCTCAAAAGTTGGATGGATGAAGCGATAGAAGGATCAAAGAATGGAATCCTTACTTTCTTTATTATAGCAAATAAAATCGATCTTGAAGAGAAACGTCGTGTTTCAAGGGAGGTGGCAATAGATTTTTGTCATCGTGTAGAAAAAAACACGGGTATTCGCATTTATTACTGTGAAACCTCAGCTTTGACAGGCCAAAACATTGCTGAAACTTTCGACTTTCTTGGACACAAACTACTAGGTGCAAATAATATTAAAATTAAAGAAAAACCTGCTATTACAGATGGAATCATTGATATTCATCAAAAGGTTGCGGAAGGAGCTACCATAATAGATGGTGTAAGTAAAGAAGAGTTTGATGTTTTGAAAAACCGAATGGATAATATTGAAAAGAAAGTTAAAACTATTCAGACAATAATAAAGAAATTGGTTGAAAAAATACAATAGTACAAATCACTTTTTTTCCTTTTTCTTCACTTCTTTTTCTAATAATTTGTGAAGAAATATTCCGATGTAGAATTGTTTGTTTCACAATAAAAAAATAAAAAAAACAATCAATATTTAACTTTTCTCCCACAATCTGTACAATATTCCACTCCTACTACTAATTTAGCTGAACAATGAGGACACATATTATCTGCAAAGTTAGTTATTTTATGTACTTCAGAGATGTTTACTTGACTGTCTAAGGTTTCTGAAAAAACTTTTTCGTTTTTATTACTTTTGTCATTTTGACTACTTATCCAGTCTATACTAGGTGACAGAGAATATTCTCTCAATAATAATTCATACTCCATCGCGGTATTAGAGTCTTCAATAGCGTTGAACATAAAAGCTGCTGAAAGTGACAACCATGATGCACATATAGCTACAACTCCCCATCCAGAGACACTACTAGTATTTTGAAGGAAAAGGTTATTCATAAATGATATCAAAGGTTCTAAGCATAATAAAGAAATAGTTACTGGAATAATGCATGAAAACACAGTAATTCCAAATATTCTCTTGAAACTAATTTTCTGAAACTGAAAAGAATTGAAAAATGTCTGAAAAATTCCTGATTTTCTTAATACAGCTAGTTTTTTTGCAATTCTAAATGGGGGAGAGGTTATTGCTATTATTGCTATAGTATAAGCAATCAAAATGTAGAATTGCATATTAATCTCTAGTTGTAAAAGGAAACTTGTTGAAATAGAAAACAATAATTGAATTAATGCAAGTATAATACCAAGATGTAAAAGTTGGATTACAGAGTATACAATAAAACTCCTATGTTGTTTTCCAAAGGATACGTTCTTTTTCGTTATTAAAACAGAAAATATATATTTTGATTTATAATAATTGAATACTGTGAATATTAAAAACGAAACTGCAAACACGATATAAGGAATACTTGAGGTATAGTATGTTCTCAAATATAATAAACAACCTATTCCAATTAGAAACAAGAATGTTAAACCTGTGATTAGGGCGAAAAATAAGATTATTAGATTTTCAAACAAAGAAAAAGATTTGAATATTGGTAGATTTATTTTAAATGGAAAATTACCTTCAAGGTACTTAATCCTCCCTTTAAGTCTTAAAATTGCATTATTACCATTCGTTGTCCATGCTAAAGGTTCATTATTTTCTGTCAATTTTATCATTCTTGATTTATTATTTTGCATCCCTTCAGAAAAATCATCTGTATGTGATTCCAATTGATTTAAAGTGGATCCGTTTAACGAAGATCTTGAATCTACTGATTTATCTGATGATTCTTGGACCCCACTCCCACAATAAGGACAAAATGCCACTTTAGAAGATAATATCGATTTACAGATAGGACAACTTTTCTCTGAAATGAAATTCACCAATAAAATTTCTTTTCTGAACTTATATAATTCTGCAATACGTAGATGTTTTTATCAATCTGTAAGTGATTAGTAATTGTATTTCTTTTACCCTAAAACACTTAAGCGTTTTTCGACTGATTTATATAATTTGAAGCTTATTTGATATTGAAAAGTATATGACTGACTCAACAGATGATTCGCCAAATTTCCTTGACTTCATTGAAATTATTAGAATATTAGAGAAAAAAGCATTCAATGTTGTTGATATCCCAACTAAAGCAATAAACGTAAAAGAAGAAAACGAAAAAGAATCATTACAAGAGAAAGGGAAAGAAGATATAATCGAATATAATGGAGAAGAAGAATTACTAGAGGAAGTAGTCATTCAGTCAAGCAAAATAGAGGAAAAGCTTGTTGAAGTTGAAAAAGAAACAACAAACGAGGAAACAGTAAAATCAGAAGATGAAATCAACAAATTAGTGAAGCAAATAGGGGAAAGCTATCCAAGAATAGACATTAACATTTCTAATTTTTATTATGAAAACGAACTTCCGACAGATCAGGAAATGTCAGAGAAAATCAATTCTAAACTTACATCTCTTGAATCGATCCAAATACGAAAAAAGGAATCAAAATATTATCCTTTTGCTCTTTGTAAGGTGTCCGGAAAAATAATATTCCATATACCTGTACCAGTAAATTTTGTCAATGTTCCAGTATACTATGTTGAAAGAGATTCACTTCACAAATTGTTAGCTGCAACTTCACAAGAATACCAAGGATTAGACAGTCATGAATATCAAAAATGGATTCAATCCATTGCACAGCTTCAACTGAAAATCAGTAAATTAATAGTCAGAGATGCACAAGATAAAATTTCCAAACATAGACCATCTGAAATTGATAATTTTCCTCTTGACTTCAATATTTTCTCTGAATTATTGAGTGATTACAATGAAAAAATTAAAAAAATTGAAAATTTTTCTTCAAATATTTATGGACACATAGAATCCTTTGTAAAGGAAGAGCAAAATAGCACGAAACTATGGAAAGAAGATGCAATCTTAGATCAAGTTAAGAAGAAACTGCGAAAACAATTAGAAACTATTCAGCAAAATCAATTGGATTCAAGTCACAAAGTACAAGTGGATTTTCTAAAACTAAGAAAAATTCAAAGAAAGATAGAAGCAAAGACAAAAAAATACAAGGAAGAGGAGAAGAGAGGTTCAGAAATAAAGCGAGAAGAAAAAGAAAAATTAATCAGGGAAATGAGAGACTTCCAAAGGAAAAAACAACAATTGCAAAGTAAGATGAAAGAAACAAATATCCGTGCAGAAGACTTGGAAGAATGGCTAAACATTCTATCTATCGATAATGTAAATGAAGCGGAACAACAATTTATTTCCAGTTTTAAAGAAGAGTTTCTTCAATCTATAGTAGAGATTTTAGATCAAGAAGATTATGATAAACTATTGGATAGAATCGAAACAGTTGAGTCAAATATCGAGCGCACTAGTATTCAACTAATATATGTTCCTTTAACTTATTACACTTTCAATGCTAAACATTCAAATAAGAAAATAAGAGGTAGTGC
Source organism: Candidatus Heimdallarchaeota archaeon (assembly GCA_023705985.1). GTDB lineage: Archaea > Asgardarchaeota > Heimdallarchaeia > Heimdallarchaeales > Heimdallarchaeaceae > 18H4-34. Next base: position 24,300 of record BPTO01000021.1, read on the forward strand.
ACTATACGCTTCATCAACAGAAGAATTAATTTTATTGAAACCCTAGGATTATTGGTAAATAATCATTAAAAAAAGAAGAAGACTTACTTCACGAAAACCTACCAAATAAAAAGTTTATTAGTGCTTGTATTCAAATCGATTCAACGAGAATGAAAAACGAAATAATTGTCTGTGAAAATTTGACTAAAACTTTTACTATAGGTGATAATAAACTATGTGCTGTTAACGATGTTTCATTCACTCTCACAGAAAGAGAATTTGTTTCTATAATTGGTCCGTCAGGAAGTGGAAAAACTACACTTCTCAATTTAATAGGCACTTTAGAAGTTCCAACAAGTGGAAAACTATTGATCAATGGAACTGATTTAGGAAGTTTCACAGCAGCAGAATTATCGAATTTTAGAAGAAGAAACCTAGGGTTTGTATTCCAGTTTTTCAATCTTGTAGATGGGTTAACATCATTTGAAAATATAGAATTACCACTGATATTTGATTCAGTTCCTTTTGAAGAAAGGAAAAAAAGAGTTGATTCTTTACTTAAAGATTTTGAATTAGAATATTTAAGAAATAAGTTTCCTGAAGAAATTAGCTCCGGAGAAAGGCAAAGAGTCGCTATAATGAGAGCACTAATCAATGAACCTTCTTTACTCCTGGCTGATGAACCAACAGGTAATCTTGATACAACAACGGGACATGCTGTCTTATCACTCCTAGAAGAACTGAATAAAGAGAGGGGAACATCAATATTGATGGTAACACATGATATATCAGCAGCAAAAAGAGCTTTAAGAACTTTGCATATGATTGATGGAAAAATTGCCTATGATCAAAGGATAAGCAATGATATAGCAAAAATGAAACAAGAAGGAAAAGAAATCTAGAACTATTTTAAAGAGGAATTCTCACATAATAAATTGTTAGCATTATTAATCATAAATTGCTGAAATCTTGTATAGTTTGAATAATATTTTTCAGCTCTTTCACATCAAATTTGTGGAGATTCGAGAAAAAAGGAGAAAGATAAGGAAAAAATGCAAAAATATGAATTAAGAATAATATTGCAAGATATATTACCAATTTATCTTAAAGCCCGTTTAGCCAAATATAAGGAAAGAAACTGAATAAAGTAATATTTGAAAGGAAATCAGTAATTCTTTTGGAAAAAATAATATCCTAATAGTCACTACATATAGGCTAAAATTGTTAAATATTTAGACACGAACTGAAGGGAACGCTTATAAATGCATATAAGGAGATTTGTGTAATAAGAGAAAAACTTATTCTTCAGTAAACTTTTACTGGAAGAAAATAAGGAGTATCTGAAATATGTCTTTAAAAGGTTTTATAGTAAGAAGAACCATATATATTGTTCCAGTGATGATTGGCATCACTCTTATGAACTTTACACTTATCAATGTCAGTCCTGGAGATCCTGTTCTTGTAAGATTGGGTTTGATTAAATGTGAAAATCCTGATTGTTATAATGCTGCATACAATAAAGAAGCTATAGAAATGGGATTACTCGATAATGATTACTACACTGTTCCATGGTTCACAAGATATGTTGATTTCCTTTCTGGTATAGCTAATTTTGACCTAGGAAAATCTTGGTACTTTACTCAAGCTGGGGAAGGTCTTCCAATAAGCCAGATAATCAAAGAAAAAGCTCCATATACGATCACACTCAACGTTCTATCATTTATACTATCACTGCTACTCGCAGGAGCCATTGGTGTGGTGTCAGCTACACGTCAAAACTCGTTTTGGGATCGATCATTAACAATAGCTATGCTACTAGGATATTCAATGCCACTATTTTGGCTGGCGAAATTAATAATGCTCGTTTCATTCTATTTGTTTGATTTTACTGGAGTAGCAAATAAGGACGCTTTTAAGAAACCATTATTCCTGAATCCGGAGTACTATAAATTCCTAATATTGCCAACACTAGCACTAACACTAGGAGGGCTGGTATTTATGGCAAGGCTTGTTCGTTCGCAATTACTGGAAATCTTAAGGCAAGATTATATTACAACGGCAAAAGCAAAAGGATTAGATAATCGAGCTGTTATATACAAACACGCTTTCCGAAATGGGTTACTGCCAATTGTAACAATAATTGGAAGCTCTCTGCCAGGTCTGCTAGCTGGATCAGTAATGGTTGAATCAGTTTTTGGATGGCCAGGATTAGGAACAGTGTTCTTAGAAGCAGCTTTATTCAGAGATTTCCCTCTGTTGATGGCGATTAACACAATCTTTCCACTAATGTTCTTGATAGCGCGGTTACTGACGGATATAACGTATGTGTTTATAGATCCGAGAATTAAATACTAGGAAGTCTTGAAATGGCAACAGTTGAAAAAGATCAGATTGAATTTGATGGAGAACTAATCGATGAAACAACTCTCAAAGAAATAGACGCAATGAAGGGAGCGGGACAATGGAGCATCGTTTGGCGTAGGTTAAAGAAAGACAAAATGGGTATGTTTGGACTCTATATTGTTCTCTTTTTGGTATTAATGGCAATCACCTCCTGGTTTCTTCTAATGTACGATAATTGGTTGACCAACGCTGACTTGATTTTTGGTAATCCAGAGAATCCCTTAAGTCTTAACAATCTTTACGTGGAACTCTGGTTCCCGGGAATGGAAAAGACTAGTCCTCTAGTTCTCTTTAATCATCCAGAGTACAGTTTCTCTGATCAAGTGAAATTACCTCCCTCATTCCTACATCCCTTCGGAACTGATGGGATAGGCCAAGATTTGTTCTCAAGAATGTTTTTTGGCTCTACTGTCTCACTAGCACTTGGCTTTATTGGTCAAATGATGACAGTAGTCATTGGCACAGTTTTAGGTTCCTTAGCAGGATTCTATGGTGGATTGATTGATGATATCGTCCAAAGAGCTGTTGAATTACTATACTCTATGCCAGGTTTTATTCTAATAATCTTCATAATAGTACTTTTCGAAGATGTGAATATCCCAGGAGGGCGGTATGCAGTAGTAGTAATATTTTTATCGCTCATTTCATGGGGTGGTGTAGCTCTAATTGTACGTTCAAACTTCTTTTCACTAAAACAACAAGATTTCGTAGAAGCAGAAAAAGCACTTGGCGCGTCAGATATGCGGATTATCTTCAAGCATATCTTGCCGAATTCGCTAGCACCGCTAATCATCATTATAACACTAGGTATAGCCGGAACAATATTCTTATTTGCAGCACTAGCCTTTTATGGTTTTGGTGACCCAAACGCTGTATCGTGGGGTGATGACCTTAACAAGTGGCAGAACTCACTTATCGAGTACCCTTGGATGCCAATGTTCCCAGCGATGATGATTTTCTTTACGGTTTTAGGTTTTAACATACTTGGTGATGCATTAAGAGATGCCTTAGATCCTCGTTTGAAGGATTAAAAAATCTCTCCCTCTTTTTTTATTTCCTTTTTAGTTAAATATTTAAGTTTCTTTTTGATTATTTGTTAGGTAAAAAATATGTAGCCTTTATGCATAAATATTTTTCCTCATACTCACAAGTTATAGTATAGTATTGACAATTCGCGCAGAATTATATAGGAAATGAAATAAAAGGATATTACAAGAATCTAAATTTTCTTTCTAAATGGGAAGAAAGCAATGCAAATAGTCTGAACTAGGATTAAATAACTATTAAGAGTCAACAGTTACATTTATAATGGTTTAGACTTTCTTCCTATCAAAGCTTGCTAATTTATAGCTTTAACAGCTTATAAGATATCTCAAAGTGATTTTATGAGTAGACCGCAAGAGGATATATTACTTGAAGTTAAAGGCTTAAGGACATACTTTTTTACAGAAGAAGGTGTCGTCAAAGCTATTGAATCTATAGACTTCGTGGTTTATAAATCAGAGACCCTTGGCCTTGTAGGGGAATCAGGCTCAGGTAAAAGTGTTTCAGCGCTTTCAATATTAGGAATAGTTCCTGATCCTCCTGGTAAAGTATTAAAGGGAGAGGTTGTTTTCCACGGCCAAGATCTTCGCAAACTTTCCAGTTCAGAAATGCGTAAGATTCGTGGTAATCAAATTGCGATGATTTTCCAAGACCCCATGACAAGTCTTAATCCTGTTTTCACTGTCGGTAACCAAATTGCTGAAGCGATTATACTTCATCAGAAAGTTAATAAAAAGGAAGCGCGTGAAAAATCCATTAAAATTATGTCCCTTGTCGGTATTCCTTCAGCTGATGAACGTGTTGATAATTATCCTTTTGAATTCTCTGGAGGTATGAGACAACGTGTTATGATTGCTATGGCTTTGTGTTGTAATCCCGAACTTCTTATAGCAGATGAACCTACAACTTCCCTTGACGTTACCATTCAAGCTCAGATTCTTGAGCTACTTAAGGCTACCAGTGAAGAATTCGATATGAGTATCATTCTTATTACTCACGATATGGGTGTTATAGCCGAAATGTGTGACCGTGTAGCCGTAATGTACGCTGGTTACATTGCAGAAGTTGGGGACATTATGACAATTTTCCGTAATCCTTTTCATCCATATACAAGAGGTTTACTTGGCGCTATACCGCGTCCTGATGCCAATCGTGAGGACCTCACCATTATTCGAGGAGCCATTCCGAATTTAATTAATCCTCCGTCAGGGTGTCGTTTCCATCCTCGTTGTGATTATTGGATGCAAGGTCTTTGTGAAATTGAAGTTCCTGGTCTTTTGGAACTAGAACCTGGTCATATAATTATGTGCCATTTATACACAGAAGAAGGTAAAGCCTTCCTCGCTCAACGCAAGATTGACCCTGATACATATCAGAAACAAATAGCAGCTCAATAGAAAGGTGAAAAATATGAGTTCAGATACATCATTAAAAGATAAAATCCTCGCTCAAGCTGGAAAAGGCATCCTTGGTTCTTCTCGACTTCGTATGAAAGAGATGGAAAAAGATGTTGTTTTAGAGATTGTTAACCTTCGTAAATTCTTTGAAATCCCCATTCCTTTTGAGACCACTTGGTTTTTAATAGCTTTCATATCATCCTTAGTTGTTTTTGCATTCCAAACTATGGTAGGTCTCATTTTGATGGGTGCAGTTATTTTAGCTTACTTTGGACTACCATACATACCACCTTTCAATAAACGTCCAAAAATAGCTTACCTAAAAGCTGTAGATGGTATTGCCTTAAAAATCAAAAAGGGTAAAATTATGGGTCTTGTTGGAGAATCTGGTTGTGGGAAAAGTACTGCAGCTAAAACAATTATTCGTTTACTTGAGCCTACATCAGGAGCTGTTTATTTCCAAGGTATCGATATAAATAGGCTCACAAGCGAAGAAATGAAAGAAGTTAGAAGGCACATGCAAATCGTCTTTCAAGATCCTTATGCATCTCTAAATCCAAGAGCTACGGCTCATGACATAATCGCAGAACCATTTGATATTCATGGTATTGCGTCTGGTGATGAAGCTAGTTTCCGTGTTCTTAAATTGATAAAAGAGGTTGGTTTAGCTCCACATCATGCTTATAGATATCCTCACGAATTTTCAGGAGGACAAAGACAAAGGTTAGGTATTGCAAGAGCACTTGCTCTCGAACCAGATTTCATTGTAATGGATGAACCTGTAAGTAACCTAGATGTTTCTGTTAGGGCTGCAATAATCCAGTTAATTCTTGACTTACAAAAGAAGATGGGGTTGACTTATCTATTCATTGCTCACGATTTATCACTTGTTAAAATCCTATGTGACGAGGTTTATGTAATGTATCTTGGTAAGATTATGGAGGCAGGTACAAGTGATGACGTCTTCGAAGATATGAAACACCCATACACTAAAGCACTTATATCTGCTGTCCCTGTTGCAGATCCGACAAAAAGATCAAAGAAAATCTTTTTACAAGGAGAAATACCAACGCCTATAAATCCTCCACCAGGATGCAAATTCCAAACAAGGTGTCCACTTGTTTCTGATATCTGCAGAGTAGAAGACCCTCCTGAAAAATGGTATAGTAAGACTCATGTATGCTATTGCCACAATGTTGAAGGTGGAGAAGACAGTTCAGAAGCATTTTATTAAAAATAGTGGTCCTGCCTTAAAAGTGCAGCACTAAATTTTTTTCTTTTTCATATTTTGTTGCAGAACTGTGACAAGATTTATTTAGTTATTTTATAATATTTAACTGTTTCATTATATCAATTTGAGGAGAAGAAAGCATGAGTAAAGTTAATCTTGAATCGGTCCAGAATGGCACAGAACGTTTACAAACTGAACTTAAGGAATTACTTCAATTTACTACTAGTCAGAATGAGGAAATTTTAAAGCACTTAACAGATCTTAGGTATAATTTAACTGAAAAATCTAGAAAAACAGAGCAATTATCAGAAAGCATAAACACTGAGGAGACTAAAAAAAGGGTCCGTGCGACTGAACTAGGAGAGTTGAATACTGAACTCCAAAAACTAGATCACCATAAAGATGTTCTAGTCTCTGAGATATCCAGCCAACAGAAAGACATCGAACAGCTTTCATCTATTATTCTTGAAAAAGAAAAATCTAAAACAGAAATAAGTATTGCAGTAGATTCCTTGACTCAACGCATTGCTGAACAGAAGAGGAAAATAGAGGAACATGAAGTTCTCATCGACGCAATTAATAAGGATTTTACAGATGATTCCCTCAAAAATGACACCATTTATGCACAAATAGCTAGTCAATACAATAGCATGATTTCTAAATCTAAAGCATTGAAATTTCTAGTTAAGAAAGATATCGTTATCCTTCCTGAAATTAAAGTTATACGCAGCTTAAAAGTTCCAGGCATGGACTCCGAACAAAACATTCGTAAAACTTCCGGTGTTTCTGATCAGATTATTAGAAACATTCTACTAGACTTAGATAAAAGAGAGATTATTTCTTTTGATCCTCTATCAGGAAAAGTTCAAATTTTAGACAAAATCGACATTTAGGAGGTAG
>BPTO01000022.1 GCA_023705985.1 Candidatus Heimdallarchaeota archaeon
CCTTCTATGATAGTCACCTGAATCACCTACAAATTCTTTTGGTGAATCTGATTGTACAAAATCAGTTGATTCAGTAACCTCTGTTTCTTTTTGTTCAAATTTTTCTATTTTTTTTCCACAACTGTTGCAAAAATCTGAACCTTCAACTAAACTTGCTCCACAATATATGCAAAAATTCTTACTCATGACATAACATCTCGTTTCATAATATAACAATTTAGTACTTTTAGTGTTATTTAAAGTAATGCAAATAATTTGAAATTACTAGTAGAGTTTCTAATTTTGAATAGTAAACAAATCTTCAACTATCACTTTTCTCTGATTAGTTTACGAACTTTTTCTTTTGGAGGTTCAGGTAGTGTCTCTGCTGATGTTTTCCTTTGTTCTAGCTCTACTTTCTCGACAAAAGCCTTAGTTACTTTGAAATCCTTAAGCATTTGCTCTATTTCTTCTCTTGATTTCTTACGATATTCACCCCAATCTTCAGAGTAAATCCCATGTTTCTTTGCTAGGTTTACTTCCCAATTATCTAAAGTGCTAACAGTATTAGTGATTGCAACTTTGTTCAGAATGTAGACACAATTATCAATTATTTTCCATACTAGAATACGATGTTCATGAGAGATTCTAGGTTTGTCAGAGACCTGGAGTAATCGACATACTAGGTCTAACAGAGCTCTCTTTAGCGCACCAAGACTTTCATCATCAAATTCCTCTGACAGTTTTGTTGCAAGGATATTTGTTTCGGATAGCGTTCTCATTAGTTGCCCTTCCAACAACGCTGTGCTTCTCTCAAAAGATCTTTTTTCAAATTTCTTTACAAGACTCTGAAGAACTCTTACAGACCTGTTTACATTGACATCTGTTTGTTTTTGAAAAAAGTTTAGTATCCTTTTGCTAATGAAAGTGCTCTCTTTAACGAATTTATCTGAAAACTTTTGTGAACTTAATTTGTTCAAAGCTGTCTCAACAATAGTAATTAAATCAGATGTTTTGTCTTCAAACTTCATAAGATAATAGCAAATTTCAATCTGTTTATAATAAGGAGCATCAGTGAGATTTTTTTTCAGGAAATCAATTATTAACGCCCTAGTTTTACTATCAACTAAATCCAAGGAATTAGTTAAGTCTAGAAGATAGAGAAAGCGAATCATATTACTGATATCAATGTCAAAAGCATGTTCATCTTTTTGCAGAATTTCGACAACTATTCCTTTAAGTATTCTACTGTTAGAGGCACTTTTAGAACCAATTAATGCCCAAAGCTCTGTAAATAGAGCTAACTGATCAATTTGATCAGATTCTTTGTCAAAGTGTTCAAGAAACCTTTTTACTAACGCATCTTCAGCTATATACGCTTGTTGAACAGGAACATAGCGAATTAAAGAGCCACCGAATTTTTGCGAATAATGATTATCATCTATATACTCTCTAATAGTATTTTCTGCTGCTTTTTCACCTAAAATAAACTGCTCAAATAATTTATTATTCATCTCTCTTGGAACATCAGATCCACTTAAAAAGGCTTCATAGTGCAGATTTGCCGTTAACTTAGTCAGTAAACCCTCTATATTTTCCATTTTATCTAACAAAATATCATGCTCAGAGGATAGTTTTTGGATTCCTTTCAATATCAGAAAATCAATTTCTTTCTTTTTAATACCATAGGAAAGTAATTCTTCCTGGAGTATTTCTCTAAATTGTTCAAGATCTTTGAAGGTTACACCTTCTTTTTCGATATCGACTTTATGCTTCTTTTTGAATTTCTGTTTTATACGCTTCATTAGGAATTCTGCTGCTACTTTCCCTCCTAAACTCTTAGCTGTTTCAAGCAAAATGGCTGTAATTAGAGAACCTAGTGGAACAGAGAGAAACATGATATCCAAAGGAATCTATCAACCATCAAATATAAATTCATTCTTATTCTTAATGCATAATCAATAATTTTACACTGTTTGGATTAGAAAACAAATAAGCTCTTGAAAAACTGTTTTTTAAGAACCTTAAAGTTTCTCAAAACGTGCTTTTTGTTTAGAAATTCGTTTTAGAATCTTAGCTCTCTTCTTTAACATCTCATCTGCAGCAATTTTCTTGCCTTGGTCAAACAAATTTTGAGCTTTTCTTTCGTATTCTTTTGCTAGGGCTTCTAAATCTTCTAATTCTTTAATCTTTATTTTTATATATCCTTCAAAGTGAGGCATGATATCACAATCACCATATCAATTCCAGATATCTTTTATTAGGTAGAGAGTACCCAAAATATGGCAATATATACATTCATTTAGTAATTCTAATACTTTTTCATCTGATATTAATTTTCTAGTAAATTGCAGAAAGGATGAAATAATGTAATAACAAGAAACTAAGTTAGAATCGTTTTTTCTGGTTCCTTAATGAAGAGAAAACCTAGAGAAGCTAAAAAGCGACCTGAGGTTATTATACAAAGGAATAGAACGATTGCTGACCATTTACCCATCTTAGCAATCGCGACATCAGCTAACACTCCTGCTAAAAGAGAACCCATAAATGTAGTTAAGCCAAGAAAAAGATAGTAAAGACCTGTATATGTCCCCTTTTCTTTCTCAGGAGCACTATCAAGTACATAACTATTTTGACCTACCCAAAAGAAACCATTTCCAATTCCACTTATAGCTGCACCAATCGCCATGTGCCACCAGTAAGGGACCCATAAGATTGTTATTACAAGATTAAGAGGGATGTAAAACATTACAACCCGACCAAGAAAAACTAATAGCTTCCTGCTTATTCTGTCGATTATTGGCTTTGTAAATAGAAGAGTCAAAACTTGAAAGATGCTAAATGATGCCCAGATGTATGCATTTTCTTGAGTTGAAGCATAATAACCTCGAACAAATGGAAAAATTGGCCATCCACAACTCATGAAAAAGGCCATAGAGGAGCTAATTATAACAAAATTGCGAAAATTTTTATTATTTCTCAAAGGTGCAAATGATAAAACGCTTTTTCTTTCTAATTTTTCAGTTGGGGGATCTGTCAACAGTATGCTAATTAATCCTGCAAAGATAAATAGACCAGCTGTAATCTCAAGAATGATAAGATACTCCATTCTTGTAGATCCTCCTTTTTTACTAAGCTGGCTTACAACTAATAAGCTGATTAACGATGTGAACGCACCTACCAGAGTTACCAGACTGATTAAACTAGCTCTATTTTCTCGTTTAGTCAAATCACCTAGAAGAGCTGTAAATGCTGGAGTATAGCAAGCAAATCCTATGGAGAAAATTGTTACAGCTACTACTAGAATCCAACCATTCTGTATAAGAGGAAAGAAGGCTAGAGAAACTCCAGAACCAATCATTCCTATTATAATCATTTTTTTACGACCTATAACATCTGAAATTCTCCCAAATGTCGATTGAAAAGCTTGTTGGAACAGATTTCTTGTAGAAGTTATAAAGGATAAAGATGTTGCACTAGCTCCAATTGTTACAGCATACAACTCAATAAAAACGCGAGCGATAAAACTAGCTGCAGTAACCGAACCAGATATTGAGAACAATAGCACCCTAGATTTCCAATTTAGATAAAATGATTTATCATTAGTAGATCCAGTATTTTTTGATATATCATCTTTCTGCAATTCATTTCACACTCTAGAAAAGGACAGATGTAAAGAAATCTAGTTCTAAAAAAACTATTCGCAGATACAGAAAGAAAATTAGGGTTGTAAATATTGCCTAATTTTTTGTTGAACTGCTCCATCAATGCCACAATCATTAAGATAGGCATTGATTCCCCCAACTTCTTCAACCAGCTTTAAGATATATTCGATGTCTTCACTCTTTGTAAGTGTATCAGTAGCTAGATAATCTTGAATAATATTAACAATAGGAGCTCTCATAAGCAAAAGTATCAGGGAAGAGATTATTCCCGTCCTATCCCTTCCTGCATGGCAATGAATGATAATTCTATAACTCAAATCATCAGCTAGAAGGGAGAATATTTTTCTAATCTGGACTTTATTGTAAAAAAGGGTATACCAGCAAAATTGTTTGTATAAAGATAGATGAGTTAAACCCTTTTCTGCCATTATATATGGAGGGAAGCTTATATCTAAATGTATCCAATTGTATTTGATTGCACTAATAAAAAAATCATCATATGAGGAATTACCAATTTCAATAGAAGACCGCAAATCCATTATATTCTGAATTCCCAAACTACGAAAATCCTCAAGAAGTTCTAGGGATTGATAAAAAATAGGCGATGAGGATCTGTAAATCATATTAGGTTTGATGTAAGATTGATTGAATACAGCTAAATCTCTGAAATTAGGGATTTGGTTCTGAATTTTTTCTAATAGGGTGTCATTATTCAATACTATTCCTCAAATAATTACTCTGTAAAACAGTTTTAAAATTTACATTATATCAATTTTTCTTGAAAAAAAGAAAAAAGAAGATAAAATAAGGAAAACTTAGTCTTTTTTTCTTACCATAACAATTGTAGAAATTGTGCTCATTGGTAGAGAATCTGTTATCCACGAAGGTAATTCAGGAGGGTTAGTATCAAGCATTTCTTGCCATTGCTCATCAGTTAGTCTGTCATTCATTGGATGAGTAAATTCATAGTAGGAGAAAACTGCTCCTTTAGTTAACCTATAGTTTCCATCTTGATCTTGAACTATAACGTAAATGATGAGAGGATTCCCGGTACCAACTTCAAGAACTGTTCCTGAATTTGGGTCAGTATGAACATCAGCAATTATAGCTGTCCTCTCATCTGCTTCTGAAGTATAAGGATCGGCATTTAAACTGTCAAAATCAACTATATCAGCCATATATTTTCCAACATTCTTAATAAACTCAAGGTCTTGGCTATCTAAGTCCTTATTTTCCAGCTCTTTAATGCTAATCTCGGTTAATTTGTCCAAGTGACTTGCAAGATTTGAGAGTTTAGATGCAAATTGTCCTAATAGCAAACCTCTGGAACTTAAACCATCTTGCATTAATCTTGCTAAGCTTGCTAGCCTAGCATAGACTTCGGGGTAAGGTTCTACATAGCCAGTTTTAGTTGGGGGAGGGGGGGGATAAGTTGTTATCCCAGTTGTAACAGTAGTGTATGATTGCTTAGTATATAGAATAGTATCATGACGTAATTCTGCCCACGAACTTAAAGCTGTCATCAAAGCTTTATCAGACCAAGCATCGTTTAGCATGAAACCAGGATAACCTACTTCAGCGGGTTTAAGTACAGGAAACAGGGAGTAGAGCCACAACCAATATAGGTTCTGAGTCCAATCATATTCTGTTAAGTTGTTGAATTCGTGACGAAGTTCTAGTACTCGCTGATTATAATCTGGATAAGTTTCATTTTCAGTTTGTTGATAAAAAGCAGCTCTTGGGCTACCGAAGACAGAGAACACATCCAAACCAGAAGGCATAAGTCTTCCATTTACTTTGTTGTAAACGAGTTGTTGAAAGATGTAAGAATCAGGGATAAATCGTTGACCCATCAATCGGAATCCTTGAGTAACTTCTTCAGGATCTTCGGTTTCAAAAATAAACATGGAATTTATTTTAGGTTTCTTGTAATTTTTAGCATCAAAAATTATTTGTTGTATTATTAGTTCTTCGGCCAAAGCATCACCTTCGGGAGCAGAATTGTTCATCCAAATCTGGTAATATTCTAAAGCTGTAAAATCGTCACTTGCTCCAACATAGAACACTGTAGGATCATAAATTCTGTTCCAGTAATCCCAGACTACATCATCACCTATAGAATCGTTAAAACCTGAAATTAACAACATAGCCATGCGAGTATGTTCTATACCCATTTCGGGATCTCCAGTTGGACTTTGCAACAGAAAACCCATTCTCCCAGCATACATCATTGCTTTAAAGTAGTTTCCAAGTTGTTCAGTTCGAGTGTAATGCCCTCTAACTTTATATTGAGAATAATCCTCTTCATAACCAAAGATTGCTGATGCAGCCCCTACACTTTGATTAATATTTGCAAGTTCAGCAGTAGTTAAATCATGTACTTCAATAGGAATTGTATTTGTTTCATTTAGAAGATAGAGCATAACAGAGAGAAAAACCACATTTTTGTTAATTGCATCATGAACAACATTTTCAGAAACAGTTCCATTTAGTGCAATTTGAGAGTTCCTTAATGTCATAAGCATTAATTCAAAATCATTGAAGAATTTTTCAGCTTCCATTATTCGCAAGCTGATATCATATAGCACATGATAAGTATGTAAACATAAATCCGTTGTAATAAAGAATGGAACATATTCTGAATCATAAACCTCATAGATATCTTTTACTGTTCTAGAAGTATCTATAGCAAAATGATACTGTGCCAATAATTCTGCTATTTCTGGTGAGACAGATAATCCCTGTAGATTGACATTTTCTAGACTTGGTTTAATTTCCTCTGTAACAACCACAGAAGGTTCAAAATCCAAACTAGAAGGAACATAAGTTCCAAATGAAGTTGACACAGGAGAAGATATTTGGAATTTTGCAGCAGTATCATCAATAATTGGTTCACCTTCCCAATCAAACAAACTATGAGGTGCTGTGTTGGTTGGCAAGAAAATAACCAAGTTTATTATTATTGCTGTAGAAACTACTAATGAAGATAGAATATACAATAATCTTTTATGGAGGATTTTCATATTAAATACCTATATAAATTACAATTATGAGAATAACTTATAACACTTTTTGTGTTCAAGAAGACACAAATGCAACTTATTAAAAAAGGAAAAGAAAAAAGAAGAGATAAGAAATTAAGATTCTTTTCTCGAAATAACCATTGAAACTAAAGCACCTTGAAGAGTAATATGAAGTTCTTCTTGCATCCAATCAGGAGTGTCGGGTGGAGTCGTGTCTAGCATTTCCTGCCATTGCTCATCGGTTAATCTATCTTCCATGGGTTGAGTGAATTCATAATAGCTAAATGTTCCACCTCTTGTAAGTTTCAAATTACCTTCAGAATCCTGAACTATAACATAGATAGTATAAGGATTACCTACTCCTACCTCTAAAACTGTGCCAGAGTTAGGATCGGTATGTACATCTGCAATTACAGCTGTTCTGTCATCAGCTTCACTTGTATAAGGATCGATTTCTGAATCGTAAAAACTAGCAATGTATCCTAATGTTTCACCAACTCTGTTAATGAAATCCAATTCTGATCCGTTCAAGGGTTGATTCTGAAGCTCTTTAATACTAATTTCAACAAATCTATCAAAAATACCAGCTAAACTTTCGAACTTATTTTTAAAAACTGTAGATAACAAACTTCTACTGTCTAATCCATCTTGCATCAATCGAACCAAGCTAGCTAACCTTGCATAAACTTCTGGATAAGGCTCCAAGTAACCTGAAACAAAAGCAGCAGCTTCCAGCGTATAAGATTGTTTAGCATAGAGTATGGTATCGTGTCTGAGTTCAGCCCATGACCCCATAGCTGTCATAAGAGCCTTATCTGACCAGGCATCACTAAGCATGAAACCAGGATAGCCTTCTGATGCAGGTTCTAGAAGTGGAAAGAGAGAGTATAACCACAACCAGTAGAGGTTCTGTGTCCAATCATAATCAGTAAGATCTCCAAATTCGTCACGGAGTTTGAAAATTTGATCATCATAATTAGAGTATGTTTTATTCTCTGCTCTCATATAATAATCAGCTCTTGGACTTCCAAATACTGAGAAAACATCTAACCCTGTTGGCATAAGCCTTCCACCTACTTTGTCATCAACCAACTGTTGGAAAATATAAGAATCAGGTATGAACCTTTGTCCCATTAGTCTAAATCCTTGAGTATTATCTTCAGCATTGCTAACAATTCCAACCATTGAGTTGATTTTGGGTTTTCTATAGTTTTTAGCATCTTCAATTATTTCAAGTATTAAATCTTCATCAGCCAGAGAATCACCGATAGGAGAGCTATGATTTAGCCAAATTCGGTAATACTCATAGGGAGTTAAATCGTCACAAGCACCTACATAGAATGCAGTTGGTTGATAAAGTTTATCCCAGTAATCCCAAACAGTGTCTATAGCGATGGATGTATTGAAACTTGATATTAGCAACATAGCCATGCGAGTATGGTCAATTCCCATTTCAGGATCTCCACCTGGGCTTTGAAGTAAGAAACTCATTCTACCTGCATACATCATAGCTTTGAAATAATTTCCTAGGATATCATTTCTTGTATAGTGTCCTCTGATTTTATACTGGGTGAAATCTTCATCATATCCGAAGATTGAAGATTCAGCTCTAACACCTTGATCTATTTTATCTAATTCCGCAGAAACTAAACCACTTATTTCACTTGGTATTGGATTAGTTTCATTTAGGAGATAGAGCATTACTGATAGATAAGCTATATTTTTGTCTAAAGCATTAATTACTTCTGAGTTGCTTACTGTAGATTTTAGATTTATCTGAGAATCACGAAGCGTAAAAAGCATAGTTTCAAAATCATCAAAGAAGTGTTCAACTTCAAGTATTCTTAAGCTTATATCATACAGGACATGATATGTATGTAAACATAAATCAGTTGTGATGAATTTAGGGATATTATATGTTTCACCATTGTAGAGTTCAAAAATATCCTGTACTCCCTCGTCAACAAGCGCAAATCCATATAACTCTAAAAGAGCTTCAACTTCAGATGAAAAATGCAATCCTTGTTTATCAACATTTGATAAACCAGCATCAATTTCGGTAGGAATTATTGAGGGATCATAATCCGAATTTAAAGGAGAATATGTTCCAAAAGGAGTTTCTAAAGTACTAATAATAAGATGCGTTGAAGCTGTGTTAGGAATAAGCAAAGAACTCGCATCACCTTTACCATTACCATTATCTTGAAGTTGTGGAATATAGATTACTAAACTTGTAATAATAACTGCTGTTACTACAACAGATACAATAGGGATAATAATCTTTTTCTGAAGTACACTACTAATTTTGCTCATTATACATTACCTTTTGTTTTATTAGTATACATAATTAATAAAACAATAATAATTCTTCTTGTGTTTATAGGGACACACAAAAAAAGAGGAAAAGGAAAGTTAGTTCTTTTTCCTCTTTATTATAGTAATTACAATTACTATTAAAGGAGTTATTACAAAACAAGAAAAAGCAAACGGCTGTGTTGTTTCTGTTGTAGTTTCAATATGTATGTATCTTTTGTATACCTCTAATACTGCAGCAGAAGCGTTGACCATTCCGTAACCGAAGAAATCATCTTTACCAGAATCTCCCAAATCAATAGCCGCTTTGATTAGAATTTCTCTAACTTCATCGTTACTTAAATCCTGTTTCAATGATTTCATTAAAGCTACCACTCCTGCAACCTGAGGACATGCAAACGATGTTCCATAACCATAATAATAAGGAATTGCATCATATGGAGTGTGACAACTTAGAATTAAGTGATTTATTGCATCATATTCTTGATCACCTACAGGAGCTACTAGCTCTGTCCAGTTACCATAGTTGCTGTAGTCAGCTTTCTCATCAAAGAAATTTGTTGCACCAACTGATATAACTTCGTCATATCCTCCTGGAAAAGACTGATATTCAAATCCTCCTCCATATTCAACTTGATTATTTCCAGTTATTGAAACCAGTGATACATTATTTTCATAAGCGTACTGTATATCGTCGTAATAAGAAGAATCATTAGCATAGTAATGCAGACTCATGCTTATAACATCTGCACCATTATCAACAGCATACCTTATAGAGTCACCAAAATCCTCATAAGTTGTTCCCTTGTAATTATCTTCTTTTAAAACTCTTATATCCATAATTGTAACATTAGGAGCAACACCGACCACACCATAGTTATCTGCTGGTGCTGCAATTATACCTGCTATAAAGGTTGCATGCCAGTGGATAGGATCGAGATCTTCTGGTCCAGGAATATTATCACCTGAAACGAAATCCCAGCCATTCATATCATCAACAAAGCCATTACCATCATCATCAATGCTATTATTTGCAATTTCTCCAGTATTTATCCACTCAATACCAATTAAATCAGGATGTGAAAAATCTATCCCTGAATCGATAACAGCGACAACAATGTTCTTAGAACCTTTTGTAATTTCCCAGGCTCCTTCTACATCAATTCTTTTAAGATGCCAACCTAAATCTGAATAAAATGAAAGACTTGATTCTTCATTAATTTCAGGTTGGTTCATAGCACTACCATTATTCAAACTAAATAGTAGGATAAAGGAAACTGCTAGAAGAACTAGATACTTGGTTTTCATAATTTATAATAAGTAAAAAGAGCATATCAATTTTTCTAGTTAAAAGTTACTGACAGTAATTATACCTTACAATATGAGTGGAAAAAACTACGTTCTTCTTTCAAAGTGTGAAGTGCTTTGCTAAACTAATTTCCGATTATCCTATTACTAGAATCTCTTTCTTTTCCTTTGTGTTACCTTCTAAAACTTCAGAAATAAATAATTTAATGTGTTCAATAACCTCATAACGTAACTCTGAAGCAAAAATTGAATGTCTTGCACCTTTAACTAATATTCCTTTCTTTTTTCTCGAAGATACTTTTTGCATTAAGATATCTACTGCTTCTACAGGGCTAATGATATCTTTTGTTCCATTTACAACCATTATTGGAATAGATATTTTTCCAATATCTTTTGCTATTTTGGGCCAAATACTAATTGCTGATATGAATAAATTTACAGGAGCTTTACGAAAGTTCTTTTCTCTCCATTGGATATACTCTTCTGGCCATACTTTTATTTTTCTTTCTTTCTTGTAAGAATATCGCAGAAATTTAAGTTTGAACTTCTTAACCACCCAAACAAAGAATTTTAGTTTTCTTGTAACAATTCCCCCTACACTAGAAAGCACGATTGCTGCTGGAATAGCTGTCTTAATAGTTGAAAGAAGGGTTAATCCAGCTCCACAAGAGTGACCCACAATGATTACTCGCTCATATTTATCTTTTATTTCAGAAACTAAATCTAGGGCCCAGTTATCTATTTCTTCTCTTGTAATAAGTGCAAGATACTCCGCATCTATTCCATGTCGAGGAAGCAAAGGAATATAGACATCAGCTAAAGAAAACAAACTTTCACCTAATTCTCTCATTTCAAATGGAGTATCAGCTAAGCCATGGAATATTAATATACATGTTTTTGAACCCTTTTCAAATTTTATTTCTTGAGCGTAAGTAGATAGTGACATGTGTATGTATCAAGTTATTATATAACTAATTTAACCTTTTGAAGTTTTCTAAGAATTAGCTTAATCTCTTTAATCCTTACCCTTTAATTTAAAAAAAACATTTGACTGACTGAATTCTAGATTAAAAAAAATTTAGAAGAAATTTAAGTATTAAACCGCTTCTTGAAGTTTTATATCTCTTGTTTCTTTCCTTTTCCGTTGTGATTTGTCCACACTAGTACCATGAATAGTACAGTCAATATTATTGAAAATGGAAGCATAATCATCAACGAATTATCTAATGACACATTGTACAATGTAAATATCAAACTAATGGGGAAGTATACCAGTGAACCAATTGAGGAGTAAAGTGAGACAAGCGTCGCTCTCGAGTCTGAAGAAGCCTTCCTTTGAATGATTGCACTAATTATAGGCATCCTACCTCCTCTGGATAATTGTACAGCCATCATTGCTGTAATTATAATAAGCGAATCGAAGTGCCAAATGATGAATATGTTCAATGTCTCGAGTATAAGGAAACCTAACAATAGAGTATCTTCATGTTTTTCGCTAATTCTTGGGAACACTATGCTCCCTAAAGCTGCTACAAGATTCATACTCGCAAATATTAGTCCTACTTGGAATGGAGTTATGCCATTGTCGAACAATTTGGGTTGATATGCCCAAAAAACTACTCTTTGAGCAACTGAATTGGACAATACAGCTAATAATACTGCAATCAAAATCTTTGATCTAAATAGCAATTTCAAAGAAGATATAGTGGCTTTTTTTACACTTTTAGCTTTTGTTCTCTTAGGTTCAATCATTAATGCGCAGAATAAAGCACGAAAGCAGAACGATACAGCAATTATTAGTAAAGGTAATCGCAGAGAATATGTAGCTATGAAACCACTTACAATCAAAGATACAGTAGCAGTAATGAAACTGAAGGTAGAAGCTCGACCGAATATTTTCTTATATCTCTTTTCTTCTTTCGCGTTTACAAGGCTATCGTAGAGTAGACCAGAATCTGATCCTGAAACTGTAGCACCTCCTATGCCAAAAATACCTTCAGCTATAGCAAAGATAGTGAAACTATTTCCGAAATAATAGATTAAGACAGCTATGCATATTAGCATGTAACCTGTAATTAGAACGTATTTTCGTTTGAAAGTGTCGGATATTGCTCCACTAGGAATTTCAGATAAAACTATCACTAGCGCAAAAATTCCTTGAAGGAAAAGCATCTCACTGAATGATAGACCTGCTCCCCCCCATATCTTTACTATGACAGGTACTATCATTGCTGTAAAGTCTAGTCTAGATAAGATGAAGAGCAAGGTATTTCTTCGAACAATTTTTTGTTCTAAGGTTCTCTGTTGAATCACGTTTGCACCCATTAGAAGCGCCCTCCTTTATAATTTCCTACAAAGGAGCTGTCAACTAATTGGTAGGAATGAGAAAGATACCAATAGCGTATGTAATGAACAATTAACAATCTTATTAGGAAACAAGAACACAAGAAGAACAAGAACAAGAGAATGAAGGTGTCACGGTTTTTTTTCTTATTTTCCCTAAAGATCACATGGTGTAATGAAGACAGCATTGGCTAGAAGCATATACCAATTAAGTTGATTCTGTCGCTCGTTCTTCATTTACGTAACACTATTCTGTTCTACTGAGAATCGCATAAATAAATCTGTCTATGCAAAAGTGAGCATCATTAATCTTATTGTAATAATTCTTTCAGTTTCCAAGGATTGTGATTCATCTAGAATTTCAGTGATAAATTGTTTAATTTATTTGTATATCTAAAATCTGAAAGTTAACAGATAGCTTTATTTATAAAAAAGGAAATTGGTGTTTAAGATGGTAGTCAAATATCCTGTTTTTTTAATGGGTGGGAGCGATGTAAAGAGAAAAAAGATTATGGAAGTTCTAGATCCCGAAGAGAAATACAAATCTAAAATTTTATTACCAATGTTAGGAAAACCTGTAATTCAATGGGTTCTAGACGAATTATTAAAATCACAATTTGTAGAGAAAATATATGTAGTGGGTTTAAAAGAAGAGGATGTAGAATTGAAAGGAGATGTAGAGTTCATTCCTATAGAAACTGCATCTAATTTTATTGTTAAAGCTAAAGAAGGATTAGAATATTTGAAGAAGAAAGGTGAAGTTCCTGAAAAAATAGTTTTTGTGAATGCTGATGCCCCAGGAATCGATGTCAAAGGTATAGATTCATTCTACTCACAGTTACAAAAATACGAAAAATATGATGTTCTTCTAAGTGCTGTTGAACAAGAAATAGTTGAGCTAGCTTTTCCAGACGCAAAAAAAGCTGCTAAATTTAGAGATTATAATCTGGTTCAAGGAGAGATGCAAGCAGTTAGCCCTAGAATTATAGAAGAACAAGGAGACATGGTCGAAGAATTTTCAAATAGAAGAAAACAAAGACCGTTTACTGTAATGCTAAGATTAGTTGTTCGAGCTCCTAGATCATGGTACAGGATTCTGAAATTCATGCTCAAAGTAGCAAAGGTAAGAGATGCTATAATTGGCTTTGAAATAATATTCAAATGTAAAGCGGATGTAATATTAGTTGAAGACCCAGGGTTTGGGATGGACATGGATCTTCCAGAAGATTATGAGATACTCAAAAAATATGTTGAACAAACGAAAATCTCTTCTAAGATTATAGCTAAATAACAAGCTTCGCTCTCTTTAATCCTCTTTTATTTTCATATTAAATTTGTTCTAGTAAGATAATCTGATAAAGATCTAATAACATCTTTTTCCTTCTTTTATTGTGTAAACTTTCCTAAAACATTGAGCTTATTGTAATAATTCTTTCAGTTTCCAAGGATTGAGATTCGTTTAGAATTTCAGTGATAAATTGTTTAATATATTTGTATATTTTAAATCTGAAATTCGAAAGATGTAAAGAGTGTTTTCCTTCTTGTATGTAAATAGTTAGTTTTTTTCTTGATTTTACTCTTTCCATAACAAACTTAGGCGCTTTTTGGCTTGTTATTGAATCTTCAGTTCCATGAATTATCATAATTGGTGCTGTTATATTTTCTAACTCACGATTTTGTTTCCGAACATATTTAACAGCAAATACAAGCTGTGAAATGGGAAATTTGGAGAAATTTGTACTTCTCCAATTGAGATATTCTTCAGAAAGCGCACCATGAGTGTAATAATCACTTCGTTCTCTAGTGATATCTTTTAAACCAAACAATTTTGCCAAAACAGCAAGAAAACGAACTTTAATTGTAAACTTGCTTCCCACAGAAAACAAAATGATTCCATCAGCTTCCATTTTTTGTGCTTGCGAATAAAGAGTGATACCAACCCCATATGAGAAACCAATTATTATCAATTTCTCAAATTCTTGTTTCTTGGATTCAATTAAATCAAATCCCCATCTATACACCGCTTCGCTATCTTCTATTCTATTTATTTCCTGATAATTGATTCCATGGTATGGTAGAAGTGGAACGAAAACATTTACTCCCAATTGATGTATTTCTTCTGCCATTTCTCGCATATCATAAGGCGTAGAGGATAATCCGTGAAAAATCAAAACACAGGTTGAAGAATCACTTTTATATTCTATATTTCGACTAAAAACATTGTTTTGATCTTTCTTAATATTACTCATATAACCAAAACCAAGCAGTATTTTCTCTGCTTTAAGGATATTGGAAGAACTTGAAGAAATCTAAATTTGATTAAAACACTCCTTGGAACCCTTTGCTTTCTTCAACTCTTTGTCCTCTTTATAAAGGTTGGAGAAAAGAATATAGTGTTATTTATTATTACCATTCTCTTGAGTTTTTTCAACTTGTTGTGCAGCCAGAATTATAATTACAGAAATTTTACGAATTTCTTTCATTATTTCTTCAACTACTTTCAATGATTTTTTCTCCTTGAGTGCTATAACCAATTCATCTATTTTTGGATAAAGATACTCTTGGTAGTTAAGGAGTAAATTACCATATTCTCGGTCAGCGAGAACAATCAGAGAAAGATTCTCAAAACCACCTCTAGCTTGTGGATTCTTCAATTGTACTCCTTGTAAAAATCCAACCATTTTTTCGCTAGGTAACACTATCGAACCAACTCTTCTTTCATCTGTATGCTCCTCAAATCCTAAACTAGAATAAGCTTGATCTGCTATCTTCAGAAGGAAATTTTCTATTCCAATTTGCATTCTTCCAAGATATCTACCACTATCTAATGAGTGATCTAGCACTAAAGGAATTGGTCCTTTACGCTGATCAAAAATCGATAATACTATTCCAGGAGAAAGTATTGAATATTTCAAAGCAATTTCTTCTTCAGTAATCTTCTTCATTAAATCTTCAAAAGGCTTAGATTTGGTGACCTTGTACACTATAAATGAAACGATACCCATTAAAATAATGCTACCAACAATGATAATGATTAGTAGATGCTGAGGAAGACCAGTTTCAGGAGGTAAAATTGTTATGATGTATTCTTCAAATTCAAGTTTTACTGTATCAAATTTATTATTTTGACCCCCATATGAAGCTTCAATTGCTATAAAGTTTATATCTTCGCTCAGAGTATATGTGAGTATTGCCTCTCCTAAGGGATTTGTATACTCAATTTCGTTGAAGACATCAGTATAGTTGGAAGGTAAAGCGTTCACACCGTCAGTAGTTTGTTTATAAACAATATAAATACTAAAATTGATCGGTATCGATTCACTTACTGGGGTTCCATTAAGGAATGTAACTAATGCAGTTATAATCACTTGAGTATCAATAATGATGGTCGCGTTCGAAACGCTCAATGTAAGAACTAGAGGAATTGGTTGAACATTAATAGTTATAATTGAAGAATCAATCAAAGTGTAGTAATATTCAGGTGATTCAACATAGATTTCGAATGTATAATTTCCTTTTCCAATCAAAAAATCTGGCATGAACAAGGAAATTATTGCTGTTCCATTCTCTGCAAAGTAAACAAATGGAACACTTGTACCATTCACTGTAACAATAAGAATTTCCTGAGTTGTTACATTCAGATTGTCGTTTAATTGCAAAGTGAATTCAGCAGTACTATCGAAAAGAAGGTCGTTATGACCTCCTTCTAGTATAAGTAATGTCCCTTCTCTTTTATCTACTGCAAGATGAATTACAATCAAATCTTTATGATCAGCATATTGTGAGATATAGAATTCAATTACTGTTTCTAAGCCACCAGTTACATCGTAAGCTGTAATTGTAAAATCATATGTGATGGTATCAATCTGGACAATTTCTATACTTAAATTGTATGTTGAATCATAGTGATAAGTAATATCTACATTATCTAGAGGTAGACCATCTTCGGAGTCTGAGACATTTATTCTAAAATTGAAACTATCTTTATACAAAATTGTTGTATGATAGTGATTATCATCGGAAAAACCATCGGGGTTTATGAAACCAATTGAAATATCATCAACTTTCAAGAAGTACATTTCGGTTCTTATATTTGGGTAAAATTCTTCTCCTGCATCATCATAAAGCTTGACTGTTAAATTGTGTTCTCCGTCGATTAAGGGAACGTTAATAATCCAAGGATAGAGATTAGTACCATTTAGAAGAGTAATAACTGAACCTTCGGAAGCATTTCCATCCCAATAATATTCCAGTCTGATTAAATCTTCATTTTCTGTGTCTTGATAAATTATTTCGGTATTTCCTTTTACGTAGTAAAATTGACTTACATGTTCAAGCATGAAGCTTGTTTCATTATAAATGTAAAACGGATCATTAGGGATAGTATAATCGAGATTGAAATTATATTCTATTATATCCATATTTCCTACTATATCTTCAAGATGGAATTTTAATATTGCATATTCCATTTCCATCAATTCATAAATAACTTGTAATCCTGAGGTTAAAGCAAATTCGAAATCACCATTTGGTTTTGGATATACTTCCTTAAAGAAACCCGGATTAATATCCCATTCGTATTCAACTATACTGATTGTCTTATCCGATAAATCTTGAGTATTAAATTGTAAGGGGGTTAAATCATTTATTTCAGATGTATAATTGAATGGAAATAGAAGTCCTAGTGTTGGAGGACTATTATCAAGAATCAAATAAAAAGTATAATCGTCCAAGTTTCCTAAACTATCATTTGCAAGTATAGTCACAGGAAGAAGACCTTCATCGTAACCTAATGTGAAATTTGAATCGAATGGAACATAAGCAGAACCATTGATAGAATAATAACCATAGATCAAGTCATCGGCATCGGTTAGAGTAACTTCCACTAGAGCATCTGCTGGTACATATCTGTTGCCATCAATGTGAATATAGTTAACAAGTTTTGGAATCAGATAATCAATACCAGGAGCAATGTTGTCAACGATTACGTAAATGGTTGTTATATTCACATTACCAGCAATGTCCCAAACATAAATTACAATGCTATGATTACCATCAAAGAATGAATTTAGTGGTAACATAAAGGGAAACAACAGAGATTGATTAAATCCTCCGTCGACTGATATTAATAGTAAGATTTCAGATGATAGAGTAAAATTATCTGTTACAGTAAGCGTGAGTGCTTCATACCCCCGATATCTTAAATTACTATAATTCAATACAGTTATATCATATTCAGGAGCTTGTTGATCTACAGTGAAAGTGAAAGTAAAAGTTTCTTCATTGTTTGAAGGATCAAAAGTTCTAATTTTTAAGATATGAACTCCTAGAGTTGAAGGCAACCCTTCACCATTCTTAAGTTTAAGAACTTCATCATCCCATTCAGCATCATATTTATCCTTCCAAACACCATTATCTCACTGGTACTTTATAGTAGTATTTGAAGATGTTATTGTAACCTCGACAGTATTTCCTCCAACATAGTACGAATCATCTATCATATTTCTTAATTCAACATTTAGTATAGTAGGATCTGTAAAGAAAGAATAAGAAGAAGTATTTTGATTTCCATGGGTATCATTTGCTGTAACATATAAATCATGCCACCCTCCTAAAGAGGGTAAGAATGTCCTGTATAAGATACCAGATAGAGGTGTCCATATTATTTCAGCACCAGCGTCCCAGTTGTAAGAAACTATGTCAACACCCGATGAATCATTAATTGCTACATTAATTGATTTTCCTGGAGCTTGCAACGAATTATCAACTGGTGATTTCAATTCAAAAGTTGGTGCTATGGAATCAAAAATAAATTCCCAATAAAATGACTCTATTGTGTAAAAATCAATTGTAATTATTGTTAAATTATGTATGTCATTAAACTGCTCTCCAATGATAGTATAAGGATATTCAAATGAGAATGAAGAACCATTATTATCCCACTCAAACGTTGCAGAACTAATATTGTACACACTGAACTGTAGTTCAAAATCACCCGCAATAACTGAATTATTAATTGCATTATCTAAAACAACATTAACTGGTGATTCATCATATCCGAACTGATATAGCTCCACAACCGTGTTATTATAAATAGGGTCACTTGCTTTCACTTCTAAAGTATTCCAATCATGTTCTAAAGGCAATGAAGTAAGAGTACTGTTGACAATTGGTGTCCATACAGGATTCTCATTCCATCTAAAACTACTCGTTGAACCGTCAGTCACATCAATTGTTATATCTCTAGCTGAAGTATAGACTGTCTCATTAACAGCATTGAAAATCTGTATGCTGGGAAAATAGTTCTTCCACATGTACAATTGAATACCAGCCATCCTAGTTCTGTTTAACAAAGTATAACTATTGGAATAACTCCCATCGATAATATCCCAAGTCATCGATCCTCCGCCACCAACAGGATATCCAGTAAACATTAGTACAGAACCAGTAGTCGGAATACTACTAAATTTTAATTCTATATCATATTTTAGTCTATAGCCAGCTGGAATCAGTACTGGTGTAGCTATGTTAGAAGAATAGGTTCTTTGAGTCATACTAAATAATGTTGGGACGGTAAAGGTTTTTGATGTAATTAAAGAGGTACTTTGATCAGCGGGGTTGAATAGATGAATACTTAATCTTACATCTATTGTTATTGTTTCAGAAAAACTTGATGTTTCAAGATAAGTCAAATAATGCACACGGCCACTGATATTCCAATCTTCTGAGAAAACTGGACTGAACATTTTTGAAGGCTCATCAGGATAATTTTGTTCGTGCATATGAAACCATACATTTGCTTGAGTAGGCCAGGTATGAGATGCTGTACTTAGTGCTCTCCAGTATAGTTCCTTAGCTAAATAGGCATCATCTTTGATATCATCATATGTTTCCCATACGATAACATTTTCTCTTGAATCACCCCAGTAGATTTGCTCTTCTCCTTCCGGATCAGCAATTAGTTCTAGTCCTTGTTCTGTTCCACCACCACTGAAAAAGGCGAAAGTTTTGTAATCTCCAGGAATTTCTACCTTTTTTATAGGAATTGTGCTACTATCATCCTCGTAATATATATTCTCATCAGATTCATTATCAGGAAGAATCGGTTTATCAGGAATTACTAAATCAAGCATGTTTTTGTTATTTAATGAAGGATCAAAATAGATTAGTGAAATTAAAAATAAAGATACAATGAAAATTGTCAATAGTTTAGATTTAGACTTATACATGGTTTCCTCTTCTAGTTTTTATACACACCAACAATCCCGAAATATAATCAATTTTGATCATTGATTTTTCTGGTTTGTTGTGCTTGATTTCGTATACTTTTTGCCTCTTTGATAAATCAACTGTGGATTATATTTTTAATAAAGGTTATTGCTCATGCAAACTACGATAAATTTCAATACAATTGACTATTAACAATTTTTTCTATTTCGAATGCTCTGAAGAATGCTTTAGATACACTATCTTGTAATTCATCAATTCCAGTTCTATGTAGATTGGATATTCTAATTGAATGAATTCTGTCTTCATTCATTCTAAAACCTAGTTTTTCCTCAATTCTGCGTATAATAAATTTCTCTCCATCTTGTATCATTGTATCAGTCACATCTGACGAGATAACATAATCCTGATGAGTTCCTAATATGATGATACTGGTTAAATCAGATATTAACTCATGATCAATTGCTCTATTTAACCAATATTCTAGATTTTGAAAAGTTTTTATGTCTGCTACACTATATGTTAGAATTAATGCAACTACATCATTAATGCTTCTAACGTTGAAATACATGTCAATTGCATCTTCAAAGGCTAATCCTTGACCAGTTTCAGCTTTTCCCTTTTGTCCAGGCATGATATATAATTGTGAGCTTATTGTTACTTTGTATTTCTCAATATTCGAGTAAAGAATGAAATAATCAAATTCAAGATTAACAGATTTTGATAAATTTGTACACTTCGCATCAATGAACGAACCTTTCTTATAACTTGCTAGGTTCAATGCTGTATGAGTTTTGCCAACAGCCCCATCTCCAATGAATACAACTCCTCCAGTACATATAATATCTGTTTCTCGACAAATGAGCAGTTTATGAATATCGTCAGACCCCATAGTTGACAACTTCGAATGCGATTGAACTCTTAAAATGAATCTACCAATTATTAGTTATAAAACTAATTGTAAATGCAACCCAAAATTAAGAAAGAGAAATGGTTACTTGAGTTTTTCAACCTTACCATCTAGATTTGATTAAAACACTCCTTGGAACTCGTAGTAGGTCTTATATAGTTCCTGATATGCTTTATTGTGTTTCATCAATTCAGTGTGAGTTCCATCACCAACTACCTTTCCTTCTTCAAAAACTAAAATTCTATCTGCCCCAATTACAGTAGACAATCTATGCGCTATCACAATACTTGTTCTATTTTTGAATAATTCTTCCAAACCATCTTGAATTAAACTTTCAGTATAGGCATCTACGGATGCAGTAGCTTCATCTAAAATAAGAATTCGGGGGTTAGCTATTAATGCTCTTGACATAGAAATTAGTTGTCTTTGACCCATAGATAATTTAGAGCCTCTTTCACCTACATCGGTTTCCAACCCTTCAGGCAAGAATTCAACAAAATCTGTTACATGACTAGCGCTTACAGCTTGTTCTAATTCCATTTCTGTTGCTTCTGGGTTTCCATAGAGAATGTTTTCTTTAATGTTACCAGAGAAAAGATAGGGATCTTGAAGAACTATGCCTAAATGCTTCCTATATTTGTCAATGTCTAAATTGCGGATATTGTTTCCATCAATAAGAATTTCTCCACCGATAATTTCGTAAAAGTGAGCAAGAATAGAGATTAAGGAAGTTTTACCTGATCCAGTATGGCCAACGATTGCTACATTCTGCCCTGCAGGTATGAACAAGCTAATTCCATCAAACAGAGTTTTTTCATCTGAATAACCAAATAATACATCCTTAAATTCTATTTGACCTTTAATTTCACCAAGATCTTTTGTTCCACTTATCATTAAACTCGGAACTTCTAGTATAGAAAAAATCCTTTCTGCAGATGCTCTACCAGCCTGAAACTGTGCAACCTGTTGTGAAACACCTATCAATGGACCCATGAGATTTAAAGAATACATATAGAAAAGATAGAGATCACCGATTGATATCGCATCATTCACAACATATCTAGCACCTTGAAAAATAATTATAAAAATAATTGCAGACGCGATAAAATCAAATATCGGAAATAATATTGAAAAAGTTAGACCTCTTTTAATATTAGCCCTTAAATTTGTTTTATTTAAATCATAAAATTCTTGTTTGTTTTTTGCTTCTCGAGCAAAGTTTTTAGCTATAGCAATACCTGCAATACTTTCTTGCATCGCTCCATTAACAGCAGCAACAGTCAAACGTGATTCTCGACTAAATTTCATCAGGAAATAACCCATAAAACCCATCACAATGAAAATGAAAGGAGCTATAATTAAAATTCCAAGAGTTAATCTCCACTCAATAACAAACATAATAACTAGCATGACAACTAGATTTAGAAAATTGACTGTAATCTCTACAAAAATAAGCATAAAGTTGCCCAATTCCCAAGTATCGTTTACTACACGGGACATAATTCTTCCTGTTTTATTTTTATCGAAGAAAGAAAGATCATGTTCTTGCAATTGGATGAACATATCATTACGAAGTTTTGTTACTGTTCTTGAAATGATAGTCCATTCTATTCTTATTATTAAATACATTGTAATCCAAGTAATGATTGTACCAGCTAAATAAAACCAACCGTAAAGATTGACATTTGTAAAATTGACACCAATTGTTTTTGCTATTTCATCTATAGCTACTCTAAGAAACAAGGGAACACCAATACTAATACCAGTGTTAAAAGCAAAGGCTAGAAGGAGTATAAACAGCATTTTTTTCTCTGATCGAGCAAAAAGCCATAATCGTTTGACTGTTTCCCCAAAACTATAATCTCTATCATAATAAGCTTTTTCCGCCCTACCAAAAGCTTGTGACATTATTTAGAACCTCCTACAGTCTCAGAAACAGAATCACTCGTTATAGTGTCTGCTTCTAAAGGTGGTAAATCTGTGAATCTCTTGAAAATATCGCGATATGGTAGGAAGGTTCTGATTAGATCATCATGATGTCCTACCTTTAAAATACGCCCTTTATCCATAAAAACTATTTTTGTAGCAGTTTTAAGTGAAGAAAGCCTATGCGTTATGATTATTGTTGTTCGTCCAATCAAGAGTTTCTCGATAGCTTTCTGTATTTTGGCTTCTGTTTGAGCATCTATAGCACTAGCAGATGCATCCATTATCAATATCTTAGGGTTTAAAATAAAACCTCTAGCCATAGCAATTCTTTGCTTTTGTCCTCCAGATAAAGTAACACCCCTTTCTCCTACCATCGTTTCGTAACCATCAGTAAAAGACATAATAAATTCATGTGCTTGAGCAGCTTTAGCTGCTTCAATAATCTCTTCTTTTGTCGCGTCGCCTTTTCCATAAGAAATGTTAGAGCCAATTGTTGTGGAAAAAAGGAAGGTATCTTGTTCAATAACCCCTATTATACTTCGAAGAGCGGTAATGTCCCATTCTTGAATATTAACACCATCGACTAAAATTGAACCTTTAGTAGGATTATACAATCTTAAAAGAAGTTTACTTAAAGTGGTTTTTCCGCAACCTGTTGGTCCTAAGATTGCTACAGTTTCTCCAGGCTCTATTTTTAAAGATACATCATTAACAACAAAAAGACTACCTTCTTTATAAGAAAAAGAAACGTTGGTAAATTCGATTGAGCCTTCAAGATCATCTAAAATAGTTTCTCCTCTCTCTTCTTCAGACTCCACTGAAAGCACTCCAAATATTCTTTCTGCTCCCGCTAACCCCAATAAAGTCATATCTAATACCCATCTCAAAAACATCGTCGGCATTCCAAGAAACCCAGCCAAAGTTAAGAAGGTAATTAGTTCTCCTATTTGAATTGGTTGAATTGTTAACTGCCAACCAAAGAGGTTAAACAAAATTGGTCCAATAATTGATGCTTCGATTAGATATGCAGCACCCAGAAAGATAGAAGCGGTTACAACGCTTATTATTAAACTTGGAATATAATAAGCTGAGGCTATACCTCTTGTTACAAGAATTTCTTCTAATTCTTTGATGGTTTTATTAAATTTCTTTTTCTCCCTTTCTTGACCACTGAAAGTTCGAACAACTCTGACACCAGTAAGATTTTCTTGGAGTTCAGCATTCATTTTAGCAACACTAGATTGACGTTTAATACTGAGAGGGAGCAGTTTTTTACCAAACTTATAAAGGAAGTAGAAGTAAAATGGCATAGCGAGTAGGAACACTAGAGATAACGTTGGTGAAGATACCCACATAGCAATGAAAGTGGCTACTAAGGTGAATATAGTTGTACCAATCATTCTAACTCCAGGAGAAACAGATGCATTAATCATGCGAGTATCAGCTGTTGCCATGCTCATTAAATCGCCAATCCTTGCACTGTCGTGAAAATCCATGCTTTTTGTTTGTAAATTCTCATATAATTCTAACCGGATTTTCATCTCTACATGTTGCGCCATTATTTCATTTAGCGCTGAGGCGATGAAATTAATAGCTAACCTTGCCAAACCTAAACCTAAAATAAATAAAGCCATCCTTATAATTAATTCTAGATTTTTTGATGGGATATATACTTCAAAAACATCACCTAATATAAATGGAATAAAAATCTGTAGAGCTATACCTCCAAGAGAGCAAGCTGTGATAATGGCAATTTTACCTTTATGATTAAAAATATGACCTAAAAGCCAATATTTGTGACTTTTAGAGTACCATCTTTTGTTTAGAAAATAAAAACGTTTTGATTGTTCTTGAGTTTTTACCGTAGAAGTAGAGGTAGAGGTCTTAAGTGTCATGATTACTGAATTCCTACTAAAGAATTGTTCTTGAAATTTGTAAAAATCTACTTAATAAAGGTATCATTATTCCGAAAAAATGAACTATATTGTTTTTAATGATTTTTCGCTTATTACGTCTCTATTTTCATACTCTTCATGGATTTCCTTGATGAATTTTTTAACAAGTGAAATAATCTCTTTTCGCCGATGTGACTCTAAAACAAAGTGACCTACACCATCAACAAATATTCCCTTTTTTTTGAAGACACTGCATAATCAAGTATTGCTAAATTGAAGTTACTTTCAATTTTACAAAATGCTTAAAAAATCTCCCAATATTCTAAAATTAACTTGAGTGCAATTAATACTTCTATATTGGAGAGAATTAAGAAGTTCATGTTCGAAAGAATCGGTTTACCTAAATTTCTAAGGATTATAGAGCTAGAAGACTCGCTTGCTGGTAAAGACAACACCCTTAGTTTTTCAACTGATTCTCCAACCCGTTTTGATATTCCATTAGAGTTTGCTAGACGACAAGGAATTGATATTCCTTTAAGAGTAAAAACCACTTCTCATATTCTTTCTTGCATGAAAAATATGAAAAAGGCAATCCTCGAACTGAAAAACAACAGCCAAAATCCTAGAAGAACGATTGAAGAGAACGAGTTGGATGAATTGCATACTTTTATCAAATCTCTGAATATTTCTGGAATTGGATTTACCAGAGTTCCTCAAGAATTTATCTTCGAGAAAAAAGCTGTTGCTTATGAAAACGCTATTGTTCTAGCTATGAATATGGATAATGAAAAAATAAACACTGCTCCAAGCAAAAAATCTCTCAAAAACATCTGGATGACTTACGACAAGCTCGGTGTAGTTGCTAATAGGGTTGCTAGGTATCTGAGAGAAAAGGGTTTTGCTTCTCATGCTTCACATCCGCTTGGAGGGATAGTTCTTTATCCTCGTTTAGCTGAAAAAGCAGGATTGGGTGGTTTTGGTAAATCAGGTTTGTTAATTACTCCTATCAACGGTCCAACTCTGAGATTAGCAGCTGTTTATACTAATATTGAAAATTTACCCTTGAATGAAGGAAATGAACATGGTTGGATAAAAGATTATTGCGATCAATGTGGTATTTGTGTTAAAGAATGTCCTCCAGGTGCAATTCATAAAAATCCAATCAAACATGAAACTGGGAGAGTTACTCACATCGACAACGAAAAATGCTTCCCATACTTTAGTAATAATTTTGCATGCACTATTTGTATAAAGGTGTGTCCGTTTAACAAAATTCCTTATGAAAAAATAAAAGAGAACTTCTTAAAGAAAAAAGAATAATTTATGAAAAAACTAATTTTAAATAATACTCTTTTAGTTAAAAAATAGAATTTATTTTATCTATTTAGCAAAAACTATTATTATCTGTAAATCCTAACTCTTCTTAGAATGAGAGCTTTGTATTTGGGTCGCTTCAATCCTCCTCATAAAGGACATGTTAAAGCGATTGAATATATACTAAATTTGTCAGATATCGATGAGATCATTATATTAATTGGAAGTGGAGAAAAAGCTTACTCTTTATTAAACCCATTCACCGGAGGAGAGAGAGTTGAAATGGTAAAAACGCTTGTTAGTGATAATTTCGATATTAGCAAATTCTACATCATGGCAATACCTGACATAAATAGAAATACAATCTGGCCAGCTAACGTAATCGACTTAGTCCCGCCATTTGAAGTTATTTTTACAAACAATCCACTTGTACAACAATTATTCAAGAATTTATCAAATAAGGAAGTCAAGCAGATTCCATTGATAAATCGTGAACATTACAGCGGTAAGAAAATTAGAGATAGAATGAAAAGAGGAGAAGAATGGGAAGCAAGCATTCCAAAGAATATAGTTGAATTAATAAAAAAATACAAGGGGATAGAAAGAATCAAAGCAGTAGCATCTGACGACTATTAGAAAAAAATCAGGTTTCCTGCAAGCTTACAAGCTTCTTCAGGTAGTTTTACGTTAGTTCTTTAACTGTTGATAGCAGAAGTCCCCTTCTTTTACGTAGGAGTAGTTCATACGTTTTTCAAGAGAAGAAATCAGCTATGCCTGATTCAGTCCAATTAAGCAAGTTGGCTATTATTCCAAAGATAATTACGAAAATGAGCACAGCAATACCAATAAGTAGAATCTCCTCTAAAATAGGAGAACCTCTTTTTCTATGTTTTAGCATTCCTATATATTGTAGAACTTTCATTTTCCTCACTTCTTTCTCTGTTTAATTATATATAAACACCACAAAACATTATCTGGTTCTTAACTCTTTATGAGACAATTTGTTAATTTTCAACGTTTTGAGATAAAATATTTCAAGTTCTATTCAATAAAATTGTTGTGGAATTAAATCTTGTATTTCTCGCCTTTTAATTGCATAGATAGCTTTAGGATGCCCTGAAGAAAATCCAGTGAGAGAAACAAAAAAGAGTGTTGAAGAACTAACTGCCTGATATGAGTAAAAGGACAGAAAATTCTTCATTTCCAATTCCTTAGAACATCAATTATCAATCTTACACCTGCTCCTTTACTCCCCTTGGGATTATAACCCTTATCACTCGTCTGTTCCATTGTTCCTGCTATATCAAGATGAGCCCAAGGAACATCCATAACAAATTTACTTAGGAATCTTGCTGCAGTAATTGCTCCTCCTGATCTTCCACCAGAATGTTTCATATCAGCTACACTGCTTTTGAGTTGTTGATCATAAACTTTCCAGAGGGGCATTCTCCATACAGCATCACCACTAGTCTTAGAAGCCTTTTCTAATATATCTGCAACTTTGTCATCATTTGCAAAGTAACCAATAGCATGCTCACCTAAAGCTACCACCATTGCCCCAGTAAGAGTTGCAAAATCAAACATTACCTTTGGATTATAATTCTTTGCAGCATAAGTAAGAGCATCGTTAAGAACCATTCTTCCTTCTGCGTCAGTACTAATAACTTCGATTGTTTGACCACTATAACTTTTAATGACATCACCTGGATGGTAGGCTTTTCCTGAAGGCATGTTATCAGTTGCTGGAACAATGGCAACCACATGAAGGTTAATATCCAATCTAGCAATTGCTTCCATCGCTGCAAAAACAACAGCTCCTCCAGTCATATCACATTTCATTCTTTCCATACCTTGACTAGGTTTGATGCTTATTCCACCACTATCGAATGTTATTGCTTTGCCTATTATTGCAACTGTATCGACATCTTTCTTATCCGCACCATATTCCATAATGATGAATTTAGGAGGTTCATCTGTCCCTTTCGCTACTGCTATGAAACTATGAAGACCTACATTTTTCGCTTTTTCTCGCTCAAAGATGGTTGTTTTTACACCAAGCTCTTTTGATAGTCTTTCTGCTTCTTCTGCAAGTTTTGTTGGTGTTATGTAATTAGCAGGACCCCAAGCTAATGATCTACAGAAGTTTACAGATTCAGCTATAATTTTTCCACTTTCAGCTCCTTTTCGTAGTACAGATTCTTCTGTAGTCGAACTAAACACCACAATTTCGTCTAAGTGCTTATATTTGTCCAAATCTTTTGTCCGATAAGTGAGATTCTGATAACTACCCATAATCATACCCTGAATAATAGCTTCAGTAGCTTTCTCCTTATTCAGCTTATTTCCTATAAAATGGTCTAAACTTACTGCTGGTTTTACAGTACCTAGATCTCTAACTTTTCTAGATGCATTACCCAAAGTTTTCCGAATATTCTCAAGATTATGTTTATCTTCTTTTCCTAAACCTATAAGCATTATTCGAGGGGACTTTATGACTCCTTGTGTATAAAGAACGGAGAAATCTCCCTTTTTACCTTCAAAATCACCAAGTTCTATTACTTCTTTGATTAGTTTTGAAAATGAATCTGAAACATCAATGCTAACCTGATTTTCTTCATCCTCAAAAACACCAATTAAAACAATTGGAAAATCAATTTCTCCAATATTAGCAATTAAAGTGGAAATATTCATGTTTTGGAAATAGAAGTTATAATAAAAAATTTTATGGTAGATTCTTTCATTTTACCAAAGTAAAAGAAGAAAATGTCGACAAAATAATCTTCTTGGAATAATTCTTAGATAAAACAATCTAAGTGTTACATATTGTGTTCAAAGCTTTGTACAGTAAAACAATTTCACTGTACAAAGTCTTTAGTTAAAAGTGTCCGAGAGAATATATTACTTAGACAAGCATTTTATGCTTTGAAACTAGGTGAAATAAATGGAAAAAAAATGGATTATCACGACTTCAATTGTTTTTGGAATACTCATAATTGCTGGAGCTATTACAGGAATAACACTCTATCTTAGCAATCAAAACGATCCAGAACCACATGGAGAAGAGGATTATGTTGTTTTACTCGCTCAAGAGTTGCAATCAATAATCCCTGAAATCGATCATCTTGAGATACTCGGGAATGCTACTTCTGCTATCCATGAAAGGCTTATATGGGCGGCAATAGAACAAGAAGGCGATTCTTCCGCTTTTACATGGAATGTCACAGCTTTTACGTTGGATTTTGATGAAAACATGACAGCAATTCCAGGAACTACTAATTTTGAACTGGGTATCGATGAAATAAATCAAATATCTCAAGGAATCTTTGATGCGATAACAAATACAACAAAAGTTGGCACATATGGAGTTGCTCCTTATGACTATGAGACAATGGGTTATTTAGCAAACGTGCTCTGGGGAATCAATATTTATCTTGTAAACACCACTGTGATTCAACTGCTAATTTTAGAAGATAACCTTGTATTTGTGACTACATGGACTGGAGATATTAATATGGGGGGGGCAGATATTCTTGAACCTGTAAGCGCTTTCGAACATCTACGAGCGGCACTTGAAACAGTTTTTAGTCCATACTTAGATGTTTAGAAATATAATGTAATTATACAGTTTTTTCAAACTGCTTTTTTTTTAATATACTAATTAATACGACATATTGAAACGAGAATATTGATATCCAAATCGCTTAAAATTATTTAATTATTGGTGTTCAATATTTTGTACAGAGCTATTCATCTACTGTACAAAGCCTTTTATTATATAAATCTGAAATTAAACAGATATTGTGAAAAAAATGAAACCAAGATTCACAAATAAAAAAACACTCATATTAATTGGGATTATCTCGCTATTTATTCTTTCAACAAATGTACAATTAATACAACCACTCTTAGTTGAGGAAACAGGATATGAAAGTATCATAGAGTACAATGATGAGAGAACAGAGAGAGGTATAGATATTTCTCATACTTTACTGAAAGAAGCTTATGTAGAAAGAGGAGGAATAGATATTGATTCCGATAAACGTTTTGCATCATTAGGCTTTCCAGGTTCTGGAACTATAGGTGATCCCTATTTAATCGAAAACTACCACATTATTTCTTCTTCTAGAGGAATATTTGTCAGGAATACGGAAAAACATTTTATTATTCAAAACTGTTGGATAGAATCTATTGATTTTGCAATAGGATTTGTGCAAATCAAAGATGATACAGCGGTTATAAACAATAATACTTGTTCAAGTGAGAGTGACATTTCTCCAAGTATCACTCTGGATGAAGCTAATGGTGTTATAATATCTGAAAATCTTATAGATGGAAACTGGATTGGCATAAAGATATTCAATTCAAGAAATATTGTAATCGCTAATAATAATCTTACGTCTGAGTTAGGTTTAAACACCTTTGCATTACAAAATTCAGTGATTGCAAATAATTCATTTAGTAAGGGGGGAATTTTCCTTGACAATCCTATTATTTCTGAAGATGAATACAAGTATGAAATTCTTACTATGTATCTATCCAATGAAATCTATGGTAACACAATAAAAGGAAAAGAGTTGGGAGTGTTTACTAATGCATATGATATCA
>BPTO01000023.1 GCA_023705985.1 Candidatus Heimdallarchaeota archaeon
CGCTCTAGAGGAGGTGAGGTGGTAAGAAAAGTTCATGTTCAAGTACTGGTACAAAAATTCTTAATAGATTGAAACAATTATAATTTTATTTAATATTTCTTTATTTTCAGCCAAAGCAATAGTTTTATTATAAACAGCACGAAATATTAGAAAAGGCATAGCCTAGTTGTACTTCCCACTCTCCTAACAGTAGTCTATACCCAAATAAATCAATAATTGAAAAAGGAGGACCCTAGACACCAATGTCATATAAGGATCTTAACAAAATTGATGGAAAAATTGACAAAGAGCGGATTCGTGAGAAAGATAGTAATGCTCTAAAAGTCATTGAAAGTGTATTTGATTTTCAGACAAGTATGGTATTGGTAAAGCTAATGAATAAGGGAATTCTCAAGGATATCAGCTTTGTTATTTCTACTGGTAAAGAAGCTAATGTTTATCACGCATATAGCTCAAAAAAAGAAGAGTTTGCGATTAAAATTTACCGCACGACCACTGCTGAATTTAAAAGAAACTGGATTTATGTTCAAGGTGATCCTCGTTTTAAAAAATACAAAAAAGGCACATATTCTTTCATATACACATGGGCAAAAAAGGAATATAAAAATCTAAAAAGAATGTTAAATGCTGGCATTCCTGTTCCTAAACCAGAAATTGTTAACAAAAATATTCTTATTATGAGTTTTATAGGGGAAAAACAGAATGCTGCTCCACTCATACGTGAAGTGAACTTAAAGAAACCAGGAAAAGTTTACTCAGAAATCTTGGATATTCTATCGCTAATGTACAATGAGGCTAAATTGGTACATGCTGATTTAAGTGAGTACAATATTTTATATTACAAAAATAAACCCATTATAATTGACGTATCTCAAGCTGTTTTGTTAGATCATCCTCAAGCAGCATTTTTCTTATACCGTGATGTTAGCAATATCAATAGATACTTCTCATCATTGGGTGTAAAAACTCTTAACAATAGTGACCTTTTTGAACAAATAACGGGAGTCCAACCTAACCCCAAATTAGAATTATATGAAATCGATCGGTGATATAATGACCAGTGAGTTTCTAGTTAGATTACCAATGGAACGAGTAGCTGTCCTTATTGGACCCAAGGGTTCTACAAAGAAACGTCTAGAAGAGCTAACTGGTTGCAAATTGATTGTCAACAGCGATAATGGTAATGTACTAGTTGTAATGGAAGATGAAATTGATGATCCTATTGCTTTATGGAAAGCAAGAGATATGGTTAAAGCTATAGGAAGGGGCTTTAGTCCGCATAAAGTCTATAAGATAATGCGATCAGATTTCGGTTTTGAATTAATCCAAATTAGAGATATAATAGGTACAAAACCAAGTGCCCTTCAAGAAGTAAGATCTAGAGTTATTGGACAAAAAGGACGAACAAGAAATACTATTGAACAATCAACAGGTGTTTTCTTATCAATTTTTGGGAATACTATTAGTATAATCGGGGAATTCCAAAAAATGCATATAGTTAGAGACGCAATAATTCAATTAATTAATGGTTCAAAACACACCAAAGTTTATGGTTTCATAGAGCGTAAAATGAGAGAATTGAAAGAGAATAAACAAAAAATGTGGATTTCAGCAGACAGTGAAGAAGATCTGGCTTCAATTTCAGATTTGAATGAGTTGGAAAGAATAGTGTTTGAACAAGAAAAACAAGAAAACAAGAGTAGCGAATAGGGAGAGAAGGGGAAGAATGGAAAACTGGAGGAAGGAAGAAAAAGATTTTTTTGATTTACACGTTCACAGTCACTACTCCAGAGATTGTAAAAGTAACCCAAAGAGCATAATTAAAGAAGCTGAAAGACGCGGTTTATCAGGTTTAGCTATAACTGATCACAACACTACAGATTTTCATTATAAAGTTAGAATAGAAACCGATTTACTAATAATACCCGGTATTGAGGTTTCTACTAATAAAGGTCACATTATTGGTTTAGGTATTAAAAACACCATCCCAAAAAGGCTCTCAATTGAAGAAACAATTGAAACCATACTAGAATTTGGGGGAGAAGCGATAGTACCCCACCCTTTTGATATTACCAGGAAAGGAATAGGTAAAAGAATCTTTAAATTAGAAAAAATATTTGTGGAGACACAAAATGGTTCATGTTGGCTTCAATATTTCAATAACAGAGCAAAAAACTTCGCCAGAAGAAAAAATTTTCCAGAAACAGGTGGAAGTGATTCTCATAGGATTCAAGATGTAGGGATGGCATACACAGTTTGCCCAAAAGGAATTGAATCAATTGATGACTTACTAGAATCTATCAGGAAAAGAAAAACAAAAGGGGAAGGAGCACACTTATCTCTACCCGAAAAATTCATCAGAGCGTTCCAAATTCATTTATAGTAGAATTTACGTGCACTACTAGCCCTTATTTATGATTAGATTGCGGCTCTTTTTGTCCATGCTTCTTCTTTAAGCAAGTCTCTAATCGCTACACGAATACATTCACTTCTATTAGGATATCTTTTTTGTCTTACTAACTCATCAAGATCATGGAGGAATTCACTTGGAAGATGAACTGTTACTAGTTTCATCATTTATCACCTAATTATTTTCTGTGTTTCTAATTATGAGCTGATGTAATACTCTGCGAACATATCAAACTTACTTTAGCTATCATCTAGGTGTAGTCTTTGGGTTTTTGAAACCTACAAAAATACGATTTTACTCGTTTTAAATTGAAAAAGTAGCGATAAACAAAGGAATACATTTTCAGAAAAATAAGGAAGGAAGAAAAGAGAAAAAATGTTAAGGTATAATATATCTGCTAATTGAATCCTACTTAATTGGTGTTCCAGGTGGCACTTCTCTTTCTGGTTGAAGTAATATGGGCTCTCCATCAATATCTGCAGCCATTAGCATACCATCAGATTTTTCTCCCATTAATGTCGCAGGTTCTAGGTTTACAATAACTACAATCTGTCTACCTATTAGATCTTCAGCTTTATAATGTTGTTTGATTCCTGCAAGTATTTGTCTTTCTTCTGTTCCAAGGTCTACTATTAGTTTAATCAAATTCTCACTCTTTTCAATTTCTTCAGCATGTTTAATTATGGCAACTTTTAATTTCATCTTTTGAAATTCTTTGAAGCTTATCCTTTCTTGGTTTACCTTTCTTTTATTTTCCATTTTTATTTTCTCCTTTTTGCTTCTTCCTCTTAGTTCTGCTAATTTCTCTTCCACTTCTTTTACTTTCACTTTTCCAAATATAGGTTGGCTTTTTTTTACTTCTTGACCTTCATTAGTTAAATTTACATCTAGATAATCAATCCCTGTGTCTGGTGGTATGCCCTTAAATCCAATAACTTCCCACAGTTTTTCACTTGCACTTGGAACAATAGGCCATAAAAGCAATGAAACAGTCTCAGCAATTTTTGCGGATATATTCAACACTTGTCCAGCTTTCGCTTTATCTTTTTTTATTAAATGCCAAGGTTGTGTAGTTGATAGATACAAATTGCCTTTTCTTGCTAAAACTAGGATTGCGTTAGCTGCCTCCTTTAGTTTGAAAGAATCCATTGCATTCTTATAATCTTGAACACTTTTCTCAATTTCTGAAAATAATTTTTCTTCTTCATCTCCTAGCT
This sequence comes from Candidatus Heimdallarchaeota archaeon, assembly GCA_023705985.1. GTDB lineage: Archaea > Asgardarchaeota > Heimdallarchaeia > Heimdallarchaeales > Heimdallarchaeaceae > 18H4-34. Next base: position 3,628 of record BPTO01000023.1, read on the forward strand.
TTCCTCTTTCAGGAATCTTTCCGTCAAAGTGTTGAGAGATGAATGTAACTGTTCGATGAATGAAATTACCAATAACATCATTCAAATCAACATTAATAGCATTACCAAATTCTCTCCAATCAAAATATGTATCTTTCATCTCTGGTCTTGTCGAAATAAGATAATAACGCCAATAATCAGCTTTTTCAATTTCAATGGCTTCATTTCCCCATATTCCGATTCCTTTTGACTTCGAAAATGGGCCTTCTTTAAACATTAGGAAATTCGTTGTTGCTACTGCATGTGGCAGCGGATACGAATCTTTTGTCGCCATCAACATTGCAGGGAATAATAAAGCATGAAAGATAATATTATCCTTTCCAATACAGAAAACGGTTTTAGTATTCTTATTTAACCAGAAATTTTCAAATAAATCAGTTTTTCCTTGTTCTTTGGCGATTAACTTGACTGTGCTAATATATCCTAAAACATTTTCAAACCAAACATATATGACTTTTTTCTTAAATTCCTCACCAAAGATAGGAGCAATTGGTATCCCCCACTGCATATCTCTTGAAATGGGTCGTTCTTTTAACCCTTTATCAATCATGCTCAAAACTTTCTTTCTTGCAAAAGAGGGGATATGAGGATTCTCTTCAATAAATTTTCTGAGTTCTTCTGAAAATACGGGTAAGTCAAAATACCAATGTTCTGTTTTTCTTAGAATGGGAGTATTATTACATGTTGAGCAGTATGGGTTAATCAAGTCAACTGGTTTAAGTATTACTCCACATTCATGATTGGTGCATTGATCTCCTCTTGCCCCTTCTTCACCACATGTTGGGCAAGTTCCTTCAACAAAACGATCTGGAAGGAATTTTTTACAGTATTCACAAAAATATTGCTCAGTTTCTCTTAGATTAAAATACCCGTTTTCATGTATTTTTTTATGAAATTCTTGTACAAAAGTGATGTGTGTTTCATTACCAGTAGTTGTATATCTATCAAACTCGATATTCCAGTCTTTTAATAATTGTAAAATTATTTTATGGTATTTTAATGCTAGTGCCTTTGGGGTTATTCCTTCAGCTTCAGCTGCCACTACAATAGGAGTGCCATGTATATCACTACCACTCACATACAATACTTCATGTTTTCTTAATTTGTGGTATCTAGTAATAACATCTCCGCTCAACAATTGTAACATAGTACCTAGATGAGGTACTGTGTTTACATATGGCCATGCAGCTGTTATTACCCATTTTTCACTCACTTTTTATTACCTCACTTTAAATCCTTACTTTTTTATTTGAACACTGTTTTTTTCCGCTAGACAACACTGACTTGGATTATTTTGAACATGTCTAAAAAATTTTAGATATCTCAACATTTTGGTAGAAGAAATAAATCTAATAGTATCGTATGAAGTAAAAAAACGTTGTAAATATTTGCGAATGTTGTGATCTTCGATAGCATGATTAGATAAGTCAAATTTGCTATTGTACGAGCATTTCGCAAGCCCTCGACAAGACCACTTAACCACACTCCAGATAGATTTGATTTATGCTTATTTAAAAATATGTTGGAGTTTAATGTCTATTTATTTGCTCCGTTTGCCATTTTCAGTTCTCTTTGGTGCTAAGTTTATAATAGAATTTTTCGATTTTATCAGTAACAACTTTGAGTGAAAAGTCCTCTCTAAACCCTTTTCGATATTTTTGAGCAGTAGAGAGTATTTCATTATAATTTGCAAGTGCTTCCTCTATTTTTTCTCTTAGTTGTATTTCATTGCCGGCAACAAATAAGGTTCCAGCTTTACCATATTTAAGAAGACGGGGAACATCTCCAACTTTTGACCCAATTATAGGAATACCCATAGACATAGCTTCAATAATTGTTGTTGGGGAACCTTCCCAGTAACTGGGGTGAACAAGTAAATTAGTCTTTGATAATAATGAAGGTATAGTTTTGTGGCCAACAGTGCCAAAGAATCTTACCCTTTGTTGACCTTTGAAGAAATCTTGAAGCGATGAAGACAGAGAACCGTTTCCAATAAACCAAAAAACTACTTTTTTGTTTTTCTTCAATACTTCTTTAATCACACGGGCATAATATATAACGCCCTTCCAAGGTTCAAGATCTCCTATATATGATACAACAAAATTACCTTGTACACTTGGAGTTACTTCAGGGAAATTTTCTACATTAATAGCATTATTAATAATGAAAATATTATTACTTTTCTTAGGAGCAGAATTTTTCAATATTTCAGCATCATAAGCACTTACTGAGGCAATAATATCTGATTGATGTAATACAAAACTACCAAAAGTCTGATCATAGAATAACTTGGCAAAATGACGCAACATGCTCGTCTTATAGGGTGGACGTCCAACCCCACCATGGATATGCAAAAGAATGGGAATCTTTCTAAATAGTTTCGCTAACGCAGCTTGAATGCTTGTAAAATAGATATAAGAATGAACATGAAAAACATCAATTTCCTTAACTTTCAATAATTTATGTAACATTATACAAGCAGGATTTATACCAAAAACATTTACTGGGCTGTAAAACCTATGAATTGTTAAATTCTTATAATATTCTTGATAAGGGATTTCTGTTGAATGCTTTGTGGAAAAAACATCGATGTGATGTCCTCTATCAGCTAGTTCTTCAGACAAATTCATAACAAAGCGCTCTGTTCCACCATATTGTCTGTAACCAAAAAAAGGTGTCACTTGAACGATACGTAGGGGGCTCATAAGTAATCACCAATTGTACATGAGGCAGTTTTTCCCATTACTAAGTATACAGTGGAAAGTTGGTTGGTTATAATATAATGTATTTATGTAATAGGTTATATTTTCTGAAGAAAGGCGCAAAGGTGGACCCAACCATTGATCCATTGTCGCTCCAATTGTAATATACGTTAGATAGGAAGATGTTAACCTAACAGTATTCTGTGAGATAGTGGAATGTATATTTAGCAATACTGGTAGTCTATAAATATCAACACCACCAATAAATTTCGCTATAGAAAAAGGGATGCTAGCTGCCAAAGTAGAAGTGTTAGTGTTTGCTTCAATCCAGTAAGCGAAAGTTAAATTCTCGTAACTATTATTCAGATTATATTCTGGAATGTAATGACTACCAATATAAGAAAAACTTACATACACATTGAAAAGAAGAATTGGTATAAATAATACAACCCATTTTTTCTTAAAAAAGGTAAGAAAGTCTGAAATAGATACATATGATAAAATACTAAAGAAAATAATCGCGAAAATAAAAGTTCTTGGAGCAATCCATGAAAGCTCGTGCTGTGTAGAACTGAAAGCAAGAGAGAACACAACAGTTAAACCATAAAAGATGAACCCTAAAGTAAAAAGAGAATTCCTGACTTTATTTGAGGGTAACAAAGCTATTCCACTTAAAATAAATAAGATTGTTAATTCAACACTGATATACCACGATGAAAGTTGAGTGGTATAAAGATATAACCCCACAACTTCTAATATTGTTATACTTCCAATAAATAAAATAAAGAATTTTCTGCTAAATTTACGTTGTGCAAAGAAGTTAACAATCTTTTCTTGATATCTTGAACGGGCGACATATCCTAACAAAGTTAATGCTAACCACACAATCAGAAATACAGCAAGATTTGAGATAAAAATATTATAAAAAATGACATAATTTTCATTTTTTGATAAGTAAAAGTTAACAATACTAAACTCCTTCGAATTAAGAATTGTATTTACGACTACAACCGCTGGAAAAGTGTAGATTAAAGATAATATAGTTTTGTAATTACTTGCTAAAAATATACTTGTAAAGAATATAACAGGTAGTAAGAATATAGCAGATAAATGATGAATTTTTACAGTGACAATAACTAACAATCCTGCTAATAATTGAGATTTGAAACTTTTTGTTTTACATAGATAAAGATAGAGACAAAGACTAAAAAATGCAATACCAAGAGAGTTTGGTCGACCAAAAAGCATCTGGATTCCTATCAAAGAAGGAAACAAGAGAACAAGTGACAAGTATTGTAAATTAATACCATTTGAAATGTAACCTTTCCTTTTCTTTTCAACATGACGAATGAATGCTATTATGGTTAGATTAAAAACCAATATAGGCACGATTACACTTGCAAATTCATAAATAGCAGATACAGGGATACTCGTTAAAGAAGCGATAGCAGAAATAAAGATGTGGAAGCCTACGAAGTCATAATAACTCTTTGTTATACTTAGTTCTAAAATATGTTTGTTCTCTAAAATCGCGCTACAGTATTGGAGATGGATGTAAGCATCAAAACCAAACATTCCAATATTAAAAAATAGGATTAGAAATAGTGCAAGAATCTCACTTAGAATCAGGAATGTTACGAATGATTTTTTGGACACTAAATCATCCACCAAACTTAGTTTTATATGCCAACATGTGCTTCTCTGGATCCAAAATTGGCTTTCCATGTCCGGGTAATATTGCACTAGGTTGAGTGTCATTTATTAACTGTAATGCGGATTTTCTAGCTTCTTCAATATCAATGCAAAACAGTCTGTGGGGTGGCAAAATCTTAGAGCCTTTCTTATTAGTTGTAATTGCATCACCCGAGAACAATACACCAGTCACACTGTCCAATAAAGCTATTGAACCTGGGGTGTGCCCAGGGACATGGATGATTTTCAGTCCATGTATTACTTCTCCATTTGTTACCACGCGATCAATAGGATAGGGGGGAGGAGACATTAATTCAGTTAATTTTGTAACAATATTTGGCAAAAATCCTTGTGCGCGAGGAAATTTTTCTAGTTTCATTATAAAATCGCCTTCATCTTTATGAACAATTACTTCTGCTCCAAATAGGATACTCAGTGTTTCTAATCCTCTAATATGGTCAAGATGTGCATGGGTTACTATTATTGTTGCAAGAGGTTTACCAGAAGCAAATGATTTCACAGCATCAATTATTTTCTTTGCACCTCGGGAGTATCCCGTATCTATTAAAACACATTCAGATTCACGTAGAATTAAATAGGAATTACCCACTCCCATTATTGGGTGGATGGTCTCAAATATCCTCATTATAACAATAATAGCTTCTAATTGTTTTAAAATTCTTCCCTCTTTTTTTCGCCAATCTTTGTAAAAGAACTCATCTTACACTTGGGACATCCCTTATTCTTTAGTTCTTCAATTGTTGGGAACTCTTCTTTAATTCCAACAGTTGTTGTTCTATTGCAATTTTGACATTTGTATGTTCTAATTATGGGGTTGACTTCCCCTGTGTAAAGCATACCTTCGTATCTACCATCAATAATAGGGATTGCTGAAGAAACAACTTGTAATCTATAAAGTGTTGAAACACCTCCTAGTTTTTGAGCACCAATGTATTTGTTGAAATTAGGGAGGATATTAGTCATTACACAACCCATTTTTAGAAGATCTTCGTGTATTTGTTTCATTTCAACTGGTGGTTTATTCCCAAAAGACAAGTATATTGCTCCACCTGTTTCTTTGTTAATCAAATCTACACTTCTTGATATAAATAATCGACATCCTTGCTTGGTATAAGGTGGATCTGTATGTATGCAAGTAAACTTTCCATGATAAGATTCTAGTATAGGTTGGCGCAAATCGTGTTTTACAAACTCAATCTTGTTTGAAAGTTCCTTGTTTGCAGTGTTAATAATATTTTCAAGTTTAGAGTCAATATCAAACACCGTTATTCTCGAAGATTTTGGGATAAATTGAGAGATTGCAATGCTTGTTAAATCACTATCTCCTACTAAAGCATAATCACCTGAAAACAGATCATAATTATGAATCATATAGAGTGCCCTATACAGACTAGTTCGAGATGTAGCGAAAGACTGATCTATTTTTGTATCTGGTTGCCCTCTTAATTGGGTGTACTTCTTAATCAATTCTAACTCTTTTTCATAGTTCTTTAAGGGGAAAAATACACCATATTCTTCGCAGTTTCTACATCTAAAACTTGTATTCTGTGAGCTGAAAAATAGAAAAACATCTTTTCCTTCAGGAGTCACAGCAGTTCCGTTACCTTTCTTACACCAACCTTTCTTCACGAACTCATTTCTTATTGCGACGCAAATAGGAACAGGAAAACCTGTTTCTCGTGATATTCTTCGTATCCCCGAATTTGGAAAGCGATCAATAACAGCTAAAAATTTGAGTAATCCTCGTACACCCTCACTTAAAAGTACTTTATCTTGAACTTCGGACAGTTGAAGTTGAATTTGTTGTCTGTCCATAATATACTAAAAGAAATTTCATTCAAAAATCTAGCGGCTAGAACGATGAACCACTACTTAAATCGGAAATTTTATGCGATTTTAAAATAAATTACTGGAAATAAACAAACTAATTAAGCAGATAAACACAATTGTCATATATTAAAAACTCAGTAAGGTCTGTTTAGGTAGAAAGCAATGAAAAATTTAGTAAAGAAATATTCATATTTATCATACCAAAACAATGTTCTTTATGCTAATGGAGTATCTATAGAGAGCAGCATTAGGAATATAAAGACGCCCTTCTTTGTTTTCTTACCTAAACATTTTGAAGATAATTATGCTCATCTTAAAGAGTCTTTATCAAAGAATATACCAAATTTAATGATTTCATATGCAGCAAAAGCCAATTATCTTGGTAGCGTGCTATCAGCAGCTAAAAATGTTGGGATGGGTGTTGAAGTTATGTCCATGTTTGAATTAAAACTTGCTGAAAAATGCGGGTTTACAGCTAAAGACATTATCTTCAATGGACCAGCTAAAACTGAGGAAGAATTGAAATTGTCATCTGAATTAGGAATTGATAGAGTAAATGTTGATTCTATTAATGAATTAAAACAGATAGAAAAAATATCAGAAAAAAGTGATAAGATCCAACAAATTACAGTCAGAATCCACCCCAATTTAAGTAAAGAAACAGAAAAAAGAATGTTAATTAAAAAGAACAGTAAGCTGGGAATAGATTTTGCGCGTGCAGTAAAACTTTACAGATATGCTAGCGAAAGCCCATTCTTAGAACCTTTAGGAGTTCATGTCCATGTGGGAACCAACATTGCGTCTCACAGTTTTTATGAAGAATTATTAAGATTTCTAGATGATTATATCAAAGAACTAGAACAAAATCACAGAATTCTAATAAAAGAAATTAATTTAGGTGGAGGTTTAACTTCACGCTCTGAATTAGAATCTAATGGGTTTAGTTTAGAGAAATTAGGATCCCAAATAACTGATACAATTTCTAACATTGACAACAAATTAATCATCTTTGAACTTGGACGCTATTTTGTTGGAGACAGTTTTATCGCGATAACTAAAGTGTTGAGAACAAAAAAAACTTGGGGGAGAAAATGGGTATTCACGGACATTGGTGCCAATTCTCTAATTCCTATGCGGTATACCAATTATGGAGTTCTTCCAATGCAAGATAAAGGAAAAGGACAATATTGCCGTATAGGTGGGCCTTTATGCCTTCCTGTTGACGTTTTATCAAACGAATCAGTAGACTTCAAAATTGAGGAAGGAGATTATCTTGTAATTTTAAATTGTGGAGCATACACACTTTCAATGAGTGAGCAATTTGGATATCCTCGACCAGCTGTTTATGAATTACAAGAATCTGGTTTATTAAAAATTATCAAATCAGCAGATAATTTAGAAACAATGGTTAATGAAGCCTTTCAATTTAGCTAGTTCTGTCAGGAAGTAGTGTGTGAAATGATAAAACAACCAAGTATTGAAATATGTAGAACTAATTGCGGTAGCAAGTGTTGTAGAAGTACGCCTCCAGGCTTAACCTCTGAGGATATTAAGATAATTAAAGAAAAAACAGTTGATGAAGATTGGATATTAAATATTGGTACGCACAAAAAGCCCATTTTTGTAGTCAGCAAAAAAGGGGATACCAAAGACTGTTATTTTCTAACAAAGAAAGGATTGTGCTCTATATATAATCATCGACCCTTAGATTGCAAATTTTTTCCAATTTATCTCAAATTAAAGAAAAAAAATGAAAACGAATATTCTGTGAGATGGTTAACATGGTATTGTCCTTTAACAGAACAATTAGGTACAGAAGAGTTGAGACATCAGATAAAGGAAATGGTGGTTCAAATGCTCAGAAATAACCCCAAAACCATCCATGAATATCAACAAGTTATGTATGAAACTGGTGGCTATAAGAGGAAACATTTTTTGCTTGAAGAAGATATAATAATTTCAAAGAGTGATACTTAACAATGATATCTATTCTCATTCCAACCTACAACAACGCAGAAACATTGAAAGAATGCCTTATATCTATTCAAAATCAAACACAAAAACCAGATGAAATTATCATCATTGATGGACATTCAAAAGATGAAACTGTCGAAATAGCTGAAAAGTTTGGCTGTAAGATTTTGTTTGAGAATGGGGGTTCTAGAGCAGCTGCTTGTAATGTTGGAATTCCACAAGCTCAAGGAGAAATCATTATTTTTACTGATTCTGACTGTATTGCAAAGGAAGATTGGATTGAGACTTTAGTTGAAGCATTTTCTGAAGAACATGAAGGAGTAGTAGTAGCTACAACAGGTCCCAATATTGAATATCCAAATGAATCCACCTTTGGGAAAGCAGTAAGTGCGGTATACCAATCATTTATAGGTGGAAGTTGGTCTGAACAGTCTCAAAGTATTTTCAATAAAAAGAAAAGATATGTCAGTAGTGCGGCAGGATGTAACGTTGCATACAGGAAAGAATATCTAGAAGAAGTGATGCCTTTCAATGAATCTCTAATAACAGCGGAAGATACAGATATCAATTTCAGGTTAACCCAAAAAGGGTATCTCCTCTTCTTTACACCAGATGCCGTTGTATTCCATCAAAGACCTCAAAACTTCAAAGCTCTACGAAATAAATCGAAAAAATATGCTAAAGGTAAAGTGCAATTCTTTAGAACGCATCGTACAGGCTTAGAGTTCTGGCACTTAATACCACCACTATATTACATCACACTAATCTTACTTGGAATAGGCTCCTTTTTATTTGGAATAAGCTCTTTTGTCCAGTTAATATTGTTATATATTTTCAGTGGATATTTGGGGTTGTATATTGTAACTTTGTTATTTTATTCAGTCATTCTAACTATTAAATATAAAAAAGCTAAATTTCTCTATTTACTTCCAATTATGTATATAATCGGTCATATATGGTGGAGTATAGGCATCTTACAAGAAATATTCAAATTAAATGAAAAGTGAATTCAATGCCCTTACATATAGCAACTCTATTTGAGCTCGGTCCTGACGATGCGGGGAGTATTGGAGGAGGAGTAGAGTTACATGCGTATAATCTTTCAAAGGAACTAGCTCGAAGAGGACATAAAATCACGTACATAACTGGGGCGATTCCGGACAATGAAGAAAAAAAACAGTTAGAAGGCATTGATATCCAGAGACTCGACTTTTGTTCATTGATTCGGAGAACTTATGATCCGCAGCAATTGAAATTCTTACGGCAATTATTTTTCTTAACTAAAGCAGCAATTAAATCCAAAACTTCGAAAGAATGGGAGGATTTTGACATATTCCATGGGCACATTTATTCTTCAGGATTAGCTGCTTACTTACTAGGGAAAAAGAGAGGAGCAAAAATTATCAACACGATTCATGGTTCTTATTATAAACACTGGAAACATTTAACCAAAAACCGTTTTGTTGCTGGTTTATACAGATCTATGGAACGTAGATTAGCACCTTTATTAACAAAAAAATGTCACTACCAGATTCATACGGATTACGAGTTTGCAAATCTAGTAAGAAGTTGGTCTAAACCGAAATTTCACGACAAAATCTTAACAGTTCTTAATGGAGTAGACACAAAGAAGTTCAACTCAAATGTTAAACCTAATGAGAAGCTTATAGATGAAAAAGGACCAATAATAATGACTACACGCCGTTTAGTGGTGAAAAATGGTGTTTTGTTTTTAATTAAAGCTTTCAAGAAAATAATAGAGGAATTCCCTACTTCAAAATTGATAATAATTGGAGATGGTCCAGAAAAATTAACAATTCAGAGAGAAGTGCAAAATCTGAATCTTGAATCTAATATCAAACTGATAGGAATGTTACCTAATTCTGCTATACCTTCATATCTCTCCGCTGCAGATGTTGTAGTTGTACCGAGCATTGTAGAAGCATCAAGCATAAGTGTTCTAGAAGCAATGGCTATGAGAAAACCAGTTGTAGCTTCTGATATCCCGGGCATAAGAGAAATTTCAAACTATGGAAAGAATTGTGTACTAGTCCCCTCAATGAATCCTGCAGAAATTGCCAATGGAACACTTGAGATTCTACAATCAAATGAGAAAGCAGAAGAAATAGCAAAGAATGGAAACGAAGAAATATTACAACATTACTCATGGGAGAAAAAGGCTGAAGAAATAGAGCAAATTTACTTAAGAGCTTTAGAAAAATAATGAGAAAAATGTGAAAGGAATGCAGACTGAAACAAATTTCTGTTTAAGAGTCGACGTAGATACTTTTGAAGGGATAAGAAAAGGTATTCCAAAGACAGTCTATTTTGTAAACCAACACGAATGTCCTACAAGTTTTTATTTGAGCATGGGAAAATATGCAACGGGGAGGAACATACTTCGAATACTTAAGGAGAAGGAGAAAGTTTTAGGTAGAAAGATATCAATGTTAAATAGGAATCATTGGAAGGATATTTTGCGCGGAATCGTGTTACCACCTAAATATATTGGAATGAAAGAAGCACTACAATTGAGAGAATATGAAAAAAACGAAATGGTAGAATTCTATGCTCATGGTTATAATCATATTAACTGGAGCAGGCATTTCGCTTCATTCAATCAAGAAAAAACTGAACATTTTCTTGAGTTTACAAAACAAGAATTTCATAGGATTTTTGGCAAATTTCCTAGAGGTAATGCATCTCCAAATTTTATTGTAAATCCACACTATTTTCAAATATTAAATGAAAAAGGTTTTGAGTTTGCAGCGGATTTTTGTTATCCACACCCATTCTACTTAAAATACGAAAATGATGAAAAAAAGGAACAAGAAAAATCGGTAATTCAATTTCCTGTAACAGAACCTACAATAGAGCAACTAGTACAGCGAGGTTATTCTACGGAAAAAATAGAGAATTTCTATAAAAAACGTTTTAGAGAATATATTGATCAAGGAAAGAATTATGTTTGCCTTTATCTTCATGCAATATTTGAACCAGTCAAAATGAAAAAAGTATTATCAAAAATCATTGAAAAAGCTATAAAATATGATATGAAGTTGATAACACATTCATCACTCTTTAAATCTAAAAAAAATTGGCCTACAATAAATCAGAGCTCGCTAGTAGATGGAGGAACAAAAAATGAACAGTAAATCAGTGTGCATGCTCACTCAAGAGTACAAAAAAGGTGGGACATGGGTTTACTGTTCACGTTTAGCAGAAGCTTTAGTAAAGTTAGGAAAATGGGAATCGCACATTATTTGTGCTCTTCGAAAGGGTAAATCAGGACAGAAAGTTGAAGAATATCCCTTTAATTTGCAATTAGTAGAAACATCAAAATCCAAATTTTTCTATTCCCGTAGTTATTGGAAAAAATCAAGGAAAGAAGTTGATATAATAAAACCAACAATTGTACATGGAAACATGAATCTCCTCGCATCAAAAGGTATTAAAAACGAATATCCCATCGTAGAAACAATTCATACAACTTTTACAAGAGAAAAACGAGGAATACAAGGAGAATCGTTTTCATCTTTAAATTGGGTTGAGAAACGATTATTTTTTGCTTTTCCTTGGTTGAAGAAAATAGAAAAAAAGCTATTGCAAAGAGCAAACCACCTTATCGCAGTAAGCGATGTCATTAAAAATGAACTCATCCAACACTATCAGATTGAAGAAAATAAAATTACTGTCATATCAAACGGTGTTGACTCTACAAATATACATTATACAGATCAAAAAACTTACGAAAAAGAAGGAGACGATCTTGTATTAGGATATATGGGGCGATTGATGGTTGCAAAAGGAACGAGGTTATTGTTTCCTATATTGAGCAAAGTGAAAGAACAAGTACCTAAAGTTAAACTGCTACTTGCAGGAGATTTCTCTAATGATACAAAGGAAATCGATTTTCTAACCGAAAAATACAACCTTTCCAAGAATATCAAAGTAATAGATTATGTCCACGGTGACAGCAAAAAAAGCAGTTTTTACAGTTCGCTTGATATTTTCTTGCTTCCTTCTAGTCACGAAGCAATGAACCTAACGTTACTAGAAGCACTAGCATGTCAGATACCAATAGTTTCAACGCCTGAAGCTGTAACTTTTGAACATGATAATACTATAAATATTTGCAAAAGAACAGTTAACAGTTTCGCAGAAAAAATAGTTGAACTTTATAATAATCCTAAGAAAATCATCGAAATTAGAAAAAAATCTAAGGAAATAGCGCTTAGATACTCATGGAAAAATACAGCAGTAGCAACTCAAACCATATATGAAAAAATACTAGGTTAGTCTTTCTTCTTTCAGACTACTAATGATCCAAATGAATCTTAGTAAAAAAACCAATATTCAACAAAAGAACACCTTTTGCCACATCAGATTTGAATTGATAGATGCTTGTACTATCCTTTCCTAAAAATGTAACTATAAGAAAAGAACTCTTTAATTCGCTTCCATGTCACTAACAATTTTTGTTGTGGTATCTTCTTTTACTTCTGTATCAGTTGGTTTTTCAGAATCTGTATCAGTTGGTTTTTCAGAATCTGTATCAGTAATAATGGGTTTTATTAAATCTTTTTTTGATTTTCCTTTTTGCCCCCATGAGAGCACAAAAAACCAGAAGAGTGGAATCCATACCATTAGGAATACATACCCTAGATAATTATGAATTGGCCCTGCAACATCCCAGCCCTTAAAGTAATCAATTGTAAGGATTATGCTTACCCTTATAAGATTGACAAAATAGGTTCCTAAAATCCCGAAAAGAGTTATAATAGCTATTTTATAATTCCATGCTAATCTTTTTCGAGCTTCTAAAATCATAACAAAAAATACAACAATAAAAATTGTCAAAGAATGAATACCGCTGCAAGCAGCGTCAATTCCTATAACTGAAGCATCGCTTGGGCCATTAAAAGAAACAATTGTTATCCCACGATCAGGATCCCAAGTAGTACCAGTTATATTCATCCCAAATAACTTAAGGATGGAAGTAACAATAATTCCTGTTAAACGTGTTAGCCACTTTGCTATTGGGAGGTCAAATAAATGTTGATCAATTCCTGTGTAAATAAAAGTATAGAAAATAGCTGTTAGTACGATAAGAAAAAAACCTGCGCCACGGTATTTTTTAAAGAATTCATCATCCCAACTAACATACAACAGAGCTAAAAGTGCTAGAACTAAACCAATAGGAACTAAGAAATCTGGAGACATATCAAAAAAGAATACATGTACTTGTTCTGATGCTCCCCTACTTTCAAAGAGAACATAAAAATAAACAACAATGGTCAAAATAAGAAAGGAGAGTGTATAACGAACAATTTTCTTCTTAGCAAAATGCATAATAGGATTAAGGCTCTGTTTCACATTTTGGTAATAAATGTCAACTTTCTTCACATAATCACCTGATTCAATAGTTGTTTTATTTTCCTCCTTATGATTTTGTTTGGAATCGTTCTCCACTTAATTTCACCTTGTTAAGAAACAGTTAATATTGTACTTGTGACTACAAATCAACATTTTGTTTAGATATTGAAAAATTCTTCTCCTCTCTGTTAAAGATAACGTTTATTCTAAATTATGAAAAAAAAGGAGACTTGTTGCTTGAACCCCTCAAACCACGCCTTAGTCTTCCTTATAGATTATGTTACGATAAGCATGTTCCACTGTTGGAAAGCTGAAATCTGTTGATTGTCGATTGGAAAAGTGTTCACGGTAATAGTCTCTAAGTGCAAGTCTAATGGCTTCAGATCTTGAAGCAAATTTTCCTTGCATTACCATTTCATCTATAATTTCGACAAATTCACTTGGAAGTCGGATAGAAATTAAATTCACTCTAGTTCACCCATTTTTCATGTTAACTTATGAATCACTAACGGTACAGAATTTATTACATTTATACATTTGTAACACCATCATTCTTGCCCCAGTTATCGACATTATTAGTTTCTCTAAAATAAACATTTAAACTTTGTTGTAATTTCGCCTTTCTTAGAGTTCAACTGTTTTTTTGCAGTTTTTACATTGTAACATAGTTCCAGTTGATAGGATTTCTTTTGTTTTTAACAAAACGCTCCCACAATAACATACATATCCTTGAAATCTAGCAGGATTTCCAAATACTAAAGCAAATGGTTGTACATCTTTTGTTACAACGCTTCCAGCTCCTATCATTGAGTAAGATCCTAGCGTGATTCCACAAAGAATTGTTGAATTCGCACCTATAGATACCCCCTTCTCAATTAATGTTTCAACTAGTTTCCAATCCTGATTTGTGGCTCTAGGGAGGTAATCATTAGTAAAACAAACATGTGGTCCTACAAAAACATCATCTTCAATTGTAACACCATGATAAACAGAAACTAAATTCTGAATTTTTACATTATCACCAATTGAGACGTCAAAATCTACAAAGACAGATTTACCCAATATACATTTTTTCCCAAGTTTTGCACCTTTTCTAACTTGGGTTTGGTGCCATATCTTGGTTTCATCACCTATGGTCACATTATCTTCCACAAAAGCGCTACTATGAACAAAATATTTGTTGTTACTCATTACTGAAAAAAGGAGTAGTGAAATAAAAGTTTTGCTTAATAGGTTTACACTAAAAAGTAAAAAACCATTGAAGCAATATATGCCATCCCCGCTACTAATCCACCTATTACAAGGGGAATTTTATGTTCTGTACTTAAACCAACAGCTGCAATAACATGTGAATAAAGGTAAACTATAGGAATTAGAATATTATTTGCTAGATTGAAACTGGTAAAACCTCTATATGAGCCTTCAATGACAAAATCTGTCGAATTTGAAAATATTAAAAGACTGGGTTGTGTTGAAGCAAAAATGAGTAAAACCGCTGTTCCGAGTACTACAGGAATTAGGGACATACAATATATTGCTAGAGTTTTACCAACTTTCCCTTTCCCACCAAGATAGCGAAAAATCCCAAACATAATCACTCCCCAAAATAATACTTGTAATATAGAAGATAGGGGTGTTGCTATATAGTAGCTTTCCTTAAAATTTTTGAAGTCATCATCTATTGAAGGATCAAATGTAATATTGTTTGTTAATGATGCAAAAATAGCAAGTCTTAAACTAACTAGAATTAGTAAGACTATTATTGGTACAATTATTAAATAAACAGTGCTCATGCCTTGATAACTCTTAGAATCGAGAAGATGATGACCAACTATTCTCCTCAAAAATGTTGAATTTGCATATTCGTCAGTATCTAATGTCCCATTTTCTATTTCCATTTCAGCCAATTAATGAGCCCAAAAGTAGTTTTTAAACAATTGTTTTTAGCCAAATAATAAAGGAAACTTAGAGAGTAATGTCTGAACAAACAGAACATGATTCATCTCGTTGAATTGTAAAGGTTTCGAAAGAATTATGGAGAAGATCAGCATATAATATTTGATTTAACAGCAATTTTTCAGGTTCTTTGAAGACGATATATTTTATTGCTTCATTAGCTTCAACGATCCCAAAAAAACCCGCAGTGGTACCCATAATACCATGTTCACTAGTTGTTGGATAACTACCTTTTTCAGGAGCATCTTTGAATGCACATCTATAACAAGCTGTTTCCCTAGGTAATACTGTCATTAATTGCCCTTCAAACTGGAAGACTCCTCCTATAACGAAAGGTTTCCCCAATTTTACACAAACATCATTCACTAAAAATTTTGTTTTAAAATTATCACTAGCTTCAACAACAAAGTCATACTCATTTATGATTTTCTCAGCGTTATCTGGCAACAAAGAATGGGTATATTTTATAAAATTGATATCTGGATTTAATTGGGAAAGTTTTTTTATCGCTGAGGAGATTTTACTTTTTTCTAAATCAGTTTCAAAATGAAGAATTTGTCGATTCAAGTTTGTTAATTCGACTTTATCTGGATCAACAATCCCTATATTTCCTACACCTGCACAAGTTAAATAATATAAAACTGCTGATCCTAAACCACCAGCACCAATAACAAGAATTTTACTATGTTTAAGCCTTTTTTGCCCTTCAATGCCAAAATTAGGTAATTTGATTTGTCTATCATATTTTCTATTTTCTTTTGTAGATATCATTCTTATCCCATATTTGTGTATGTATACCTCAAAAATATTGTACTTAATGTTATATTGTGGCGACATATTCTCGTTCAATCATCTGACGAAATGTTTCAATCTGATTATACACTTCAATAGCTTCTTTTTCTACAATCTGGGGAAGCTTCTTACTATTAATAGCCTTGGAATAACTTTTAGAAAAATAATTGAGTTGAAAAACAAGCTGAACAAGTTTTGCATATTGAATCATCTGTTGAGGATCGGTCACCAAAGCAACTTTAAGCGATATTTCGCCCTGTTCTTCTGTGTTTAAGTCAATATCAATTTTATATTGTGAACATATATTAAACAATCTGTCCAATAAAATCCTTGCTTCCTTTAGACATTTAGATAATTCAAAGGATACTTCAGCAAGTCCTGGAACTTCAGATTTAAGCAATTCTGCGTTCTCTTCGTCAGTTTGGAGGTGCATGTTCTACACATCAACTGTGTTGGTTTAACTTCTCTATCGTTTTTATAAACTTTTTTGGATTAACAAAAATATTTTTGCTTGAAATTTAAAAAGGAGAGGAAGGCCTAAGATTCTGTTAGTAATCGTAAGCTGACTAATTCACCATCAATGTCATTTTTAAGTTTCTCAATGGTTTGTTGTCTCTCTCGAATCAATTGCATGTATGATTCTTTTGTCATTGTTTTCTTAGTACGATATTCTTTTTGAAGTACGACTAGATTTCTCCTCTCTTCGTAAAGTTTTCTTTCACTAATCTCAACCTTTTGCACTGCTTCTTTATAGCGTCCTCTATGTTCAACAAGTTTTACTTTTGCTTCCTTTAGTAGATCTTCTACCTTACGAAGACGTTTCTCTAGTGTAAATCGTAGTTCTTTACCTTCTCTTGCTTTAAGTTTCTTAGCAGCAATCTTGATTCTAGTTTCACGTATTCTGTCTTGTAAACCTAATTTTTCTTCATACTGTTTAACAAATTCTATTATTTCATCAACAGGTATGAATTCTTTATCCGCTTCACCTGAAACATCTCTAGTGAATTTTCTGGTCCACCTAAAACCTAAATATACAGCAACTAAAGCCCCAACTGCTAGTATTTGGATTAAGTAAGTAATCCATACATTCATTCGAGAATAGTTGAAGTTTATAAGGAGTGGAGCATTATCGCTTCCTGAGAAAGCAGTAGCTTCGAATCTTAAGATTCTCTTAAAGCCTAAGGTTCCAAAGGAGAATTTTTTCTCATAACTCACGTGTAGTTGTTGATATGGATCAGGATTACTATATGTATAATATTGGTATACAGCTCCTTTAGGAAGCACAACCTCTAGTGTAAGGTCATCAATAGTCCAGTTAATTATGGAATAAGGAGAAATTTTGAGATCATAGTTAATAGATCCTTGTTCTTTGAATAATACGTCTCCAAGTGGTAGCTTATACTCTATTGTAAAACGCATTATATCTCCTTTATATAATGGAGTTCTTGGGAAAATGATTAAACCTTGATGCCCAGGGAATGTGCTTTCACGTAAGTTATACGTACCTCGTACCCACATTGATTGTTCATCCATCATATATTTAAGGTTCAATCCTCCAACTTCATCGTATATATTAAGTATTGTAACATTTTGAGGGAAAACTAAAACAAGAGCATTAAGGGCGAACATGTTTATTGAGTCTAATTCATCGTCCTCCGGAAACTCTGGACCTAGAAATTCTATTGTCTGTTCCTCTGTAATTCTTACTAGGCCATATGGGTCAATCTCAATTTTTCTATATGCTTCAATTGCCTTAAAGATCATAGTATTTGCCAGTCTAGTTACATCTTGGGTAGTACTGACTGAAGCTAAATACACATTCATCAAAAAATCATCCTCATAAGATTGACTAATATTGAAAGCAGCGCGAGTAATATTAATCCATTTTAAGGTACCAGAAGTTGCATCAAGTAATACTGTAACTGTACTCTCATTTGTAGGGGTAATTTCGTGTCTTGTATTCTCAAATCTATCTCCACCTTGTTTAATAACAAGTGTTGTTCCATTAATTAAAGGGACATTATCAATAAGAGGAGTTAAATATTCCTGATAATGTAATAATTGCTCTTGTTCTTCAAAGGATACTTCATAAGGTTGAGCAAATTCTACCAGCACTCTAATATTGTAGGTGGAATCTATTTCTATACTTGCACCTGTAAGTATAAATGGAATGCTATAAGTTGTATAATTTACATATCTACTGAAAGTATATGTTCGTGAAGCATTTGCTGTGTAGATATTTGCCCAAGACTCATTTGTCATATAAAATGCAATAAAAGTGAGTTTTTCAGTGTTAATGTTGGGTAAAGTATAATTGAAGTATTTAATTGAATCCTCACCCACATTATGAAATACTATAGTTTCATTAAATGATGCAACACCATATGTTTCAAGGAAAATAGTTCTATTAGATTTTACTGTTGCATTTAGATCAGCAGCATAATTAGTAGCATCACTCAGTATAAAATCACTAGCAGGATATGCGACGCTATTAGCTTGAATAGTGTCGCTGAAATTTGTTTCGGGATTTGTCATGCCTATACTAAAGGCAGTAAGGGAGGAAACGCACATAATTAAAAGAAACGATAATGTGATTAAGATCCGATTTGAAATTGTCTTATGCATTAACACTAGCCTCATAAATTCTGTATTGTCCAAATTGCAGAGCAAACCATTTTAAACATTTTGGCATTGAATACCATTTTAAGTTTATAAAATCTATTTTGGCATGATATAGAAAATCTTGGGTATTTCATAGTATTAGGAATATTTTTGTAGTTTATTTTAAACAATTAGTTGTGTATAGCAGAACGATAACACCTGATGAATTAGCAAAAATGATCGATCACACCAATCTAAAACCCTATGCAACAGAAAGTGATATAACAAAATTATGTCATGAAGCAATAGAACATCAATTTACAGCTGTTTGTGTAAACTCTTCTTATGTTTCTCTTTGTCTTAAACAGATAGATGGTGCAGATGTTGAAATAGCAGCTGTAATCGGATTTCCTTTAGGATCTTGTACAACTAAAGCAAAAGCTGTTGAAACAGAAGAAGCGATAAGTATGGGAGCTAAAGAGATAGATATGGTCATGAATGTGGGATTTTTCCGCAATAAGAACTATGATTACGTTAAAAAGGATATAGAAGAAGTAGTAAACGCAGCTGGTGGAGCAAAAGTAAAAGTAATTTTGGAAACTGGTTATCTTACAGATGAACAGATAGTGAAAGCTTGTAAACTAATAATAAATACAGGTGCAAATTTTGTGAAAACAAGTACTGGATTCGGTCCAATGGGAGCTTTTGTTGACCACGTAAAACTCATGCGAAAAACAGTTGGTTCAAACTTTGGTGTTAAAGCTGCAGGAGGAATACGAGACGCTAAAACTGCTGTTAGAATGATAAATGCTGGAGCAAATCGTATTGGAGCAAGCTCAGGAATAAAAATTATTGATTCACTGAATAAAATTATAGAAGATGATGGTTGGTTTGAAGAAACAGAACAGGAAGAAGAAACTATCTATTCGTGGAGTGCAGCTAATCCTAAAAAACAACCAAAAGAAGTCTACGACTTTTATATTGAAAAAAGAACCCAATTTTATAAGTACATATAAAACAAAGAGCTAGAAAAATGAAAAGATTCGACGATAGGAAGACAAAACCTATTTTAACACCTATGCAAAAACAATGGATGGAAATTAAGAAAGAATATCCAGAGTACATAATTTTCTTTAGGCTAGGAGATTTTTACGAAACGTTTCAAGAACAAGCTGTGGAGATGTCTAAAGCTCTTAATATTACACTTACTTCACGTAAGACATCCGGTAGTGATTGGCCTCTTGCTGGTGTTCCTCATCACGCCTTGGATACTTATCTTAGTAAAATGATTGAAAAGGGTTACAAAGTTGCAATTGTTGAACAATTAGAAGATCCAAAACTTACTAAGAAAATAGTGAAAAGGGGTGTTGTTAGGTTGATTACTCGTGGTACAATTACTGAACCTGAATCCCTAAATAAGCTAAACAATTACTTAGTTTCAATAAATAGTGAAGATATGGAAATAGGTCTCTCTGCGATCGATCTTTCTACAGGCGAATTTATTATATCAAATTATGATGACAAAGACTTGCTTGAAATTGAACTTACTAGATTGAATCCAGCAGAAATTTTAGTTGAAAAAAATTTGTGGGAAAGACTTAATCTAGAAATAGACATGTCCAGAAGCACTTTTACATACAGAAACGATTACTTTTTTGATGTAGAACAAGGTAAAAAGGAACTCTGTAATCACTTTAACGTCTTGAGTTTAGAGGGATTCGGTGTTGTTGACTCTAGTATTTCAATTGGCGCTGCTGGTGCTATCTTACGCTACTTAAAAGAGACACAACTTCGTGAAAGCTTTCCTAATATCACAAAAATTAACCCAATTAGATCACAAGAATTTATGACATTAGATTATAGTACAGTTAGAAGTCTAGAACTGATTGAAAGTTTACGTGATCGTTCAGAAAATGGGACTCTTAGACAGGTATTAGACAACACTAAAACATCTACAGGGTCAAGGCTTCTTACTTACTGGCTACTAAGACCTAACTTAAACATAAAAACAATCGAAGAAAGACTTGATGCAACGGATGAATTGTCTAGTAACATAATAATGAGGAAAGATTTACGCGCAATTCTTAGCAAAATGAGTGATATCGAACGCATAATAGGAAGAGTCTGCTTGGGTCGTGTTAGACCAAGAGAATTAATTTCTCTGAAGAAATCCATTGAATTAATCCCCATGATAACTGATAAATTATCAAGTTTTAAGTCACCACTCCTAGATGAAATTAGAAAGAATCTTAATCCTCTCAAGGATCTTACAAGAATTATTGATGAAGGAATAGCAGAGGAAGTTCCCACAAGCCTTAAGGATGGAAATGTAATAAGAGATGGATACAATGAAGATCTTGACAGTCTTCGTCAGATACAAAAAGGAGGAAAATCGTTCCTTACATCTCTTGAAGCACGTGAAAAACAAAAAACAGGAATAAAAACTCTGAAAATACGCTTTAACAAGGTTTTTGGTTATTATATTGAAGTTTCAAAATCCTTCATCAATCGAGTCCCTCCCGAATATGAGAGAAAACAAACACTAGTTAATGCGGAAAGGTATATTACATTAGAATTAAAAGAATATGAAGAAAAAATATTGAATGCTGAGGAGAAGATTCTTGTCATAGAAGAAGAATTGTACACAAGTATACTTAAAGAATTATCTAAGTTTTCTGCAGAAGTTCAACAAAATGCTCATTATTGCGCAACATTAGATGTTTTGGCAGCTTTTGCTGAGAACGCTGCATATCATAACTATGTGAAACCACAAATTACGGAAACAGAGATTATAGAAATAAAAAATGGACGACACCCTGTTATAGAGCAAATACTTCCTACATCTTCATTCATACCAAATAATTGTGTAATGAGTGAGGATGAAAACAGAATTCTAGTAATTACAGGTCCGAATATGGCTGGAAAATCGACTTATCTTAGACAAATTGCACTTATTACCCTAATGGCGCATATAGGAAGCTTTGTTCCTGCAGAGAGCGCAAAAATAGGATTAACCGACAGAATATTTACAAGAATCGGTGCTCATGATGTTCTTATTGAACATCGTTCTACGTTTATGGTCGAAATGTATGAGTGTGCAAACATCCTTAACAATGCTACAGAAAAAAGTTTGGTAATCCTAGATGAAGTTGGCCGAGGAACTTCTACTTTTGATGGGGTGTCTCTCGCTTGGGCTATAACTGAATACCTTCATAATAATATAGGGAATAAGGGTCCAAGAACTCTATTAGCAACACATTACCACGAATTAACAGAACTAGAAGAAATACTCCCACGTGTTAAAAATTATCACGTGTCTGTAAAGAATGTTAATGGTAACATTCACTTTTTGTATTTAATTAAAGAGGGTGGAATCGATGAGAGCTATGGTGTTCATGTCGCTTCCTTAGCAGGATTGCCTGATAGTGTAATAAAACGCGCTAATAAAATGCTATCAGAACTACATATGAATAATCAAGAAAAAACACAAGCTAAAAATGACAAAGAATCATTAGCTCAAAGACAAATGAAAACTCGGAAAGAATCCACAGAGACCTTACTCATCAAACAATCTCAAAAAGATAATCTCATGCAAGAGATTTCCAATATCAATGTTGATAAAATATCACCGATTGAAGCGATAAATGTTCTTAATCAACTAATAATAAAAATTAAAAGAATTTTGAGCAATAAATAAAGAAAATGAATTATTCTCTCTTTTTATAACATTAATTACATGAAATCCTTTTAAAGTCAATTCTTGAGATTTACATATATGGAAAAACGGGTTATTGAGCTTGATACAGCTACGATAAATAAAATAGCAGCAGGAGAAGTTATAGAGCGCCCAGCATCTGTAGTAAAGGAACTTATAGAGAACTCAATAGATGCCAATAGTACTCAAATAACAATCAATATCCAAGATGGAGGGAAAAAAGTTATAGAAATCATCGATAATGGTGTAGGGATATCACATGATGATGTTATTCTATCGCTACAAAGGCATACAACAAGTAAAATCAAAACAGCTGATGATCTGTTTGCTATTCATACATTAGGTTTCAGAGGTGAAGCTCTTGCTAGTATTGTAAGTGTTGCAATTGTCGATATTTATACTAGAACAAAGGAAGAAGAGCTTGGCACTCATGTTATTATCGAAGGGGGAACAACCACTCTAGAAGAACAAACTTCTATTCCCATTGGAACACGAATTTTAGTGAAAAATCTCTTTTTCAATGTACCAGTCAGAAAAAAGTTCTTGAAAACTACATCTACAGAAGTCAATCATATAACAGAATATGTAACAAAATTAGCATTGTCTCATCCCCAGATTGCTTTTTCGCTTAAACATAATGAAAAAAGTATTATAACAGCACCAAAAGGTGATTTACTCTCACAAATTGCTACAATTTTTGGCAACAACATTGCTAAAGCTTGTTTTCCCGTAAACAACATGGAAGAATCATATTTTCTAAAAGGTTACATTACTAAACATGAATATTCACGAAAATCTAGAGATTACATTTACATCCATATCAATAATAGACCCATAACAGATAAAATAATTACAGACGCGATTTTAAAAGGCTATGGGACTTCAATGCCCGATAAAAGGTTTCCCATTGTATTTCTGTTTATAAATCTACCAGCAGATGAAATAGATGTAAATGTTCATCCCACTAAAAGAGAAGTACGATTCAATAATGAAACTAAAATCTTTCGTCTTGTTGAAACAGGTGTTAGAGAAAGCCTAGAGAAAAGTGGGTTGAAGGTTTTTGAAAGGGTTGAACATCCCCATTCGCAGACTCAGTTTATTAAAACCACTCCGACTTCAACTGAAAGACTGGAAACTAAGCCACCAGCATCATTAAAGTCAGGTTCTGTAACATCATTCGAAAAACCATCCTTTCAGCTTATTAGCAAAAGAGACCAACCCCTTCAGAAATACATCCACAAAGAAACCGAGAAAAAATTACCCATACATCCACAAACAACCGAGAGGAGGACTATAAGAGTATTAGGAATAATAAAAGATACATATATCGTCGCTGAGACACCAGAAGGACTCCTTTTATGTGATCAACATGCAGCACATGAAAAAATAAATTATCTTAAATACCTTTATCAAATTAAAAATAAGAAAATTGCTGTTCAGCAATTGTTAGCTCCAGTTTCAATTGAGATAAAACCTTCAGAAATCGAATTATATAGTGAATTGAAAGAAAAGCTCAAAACTTTTGGTTTTGATGTTGATATCTTTGGAAGAAGAGAAGTGATAATTCGTTCAATACCCTCAATACTTGGAAAAACAATCTCCGTCCTAGCGGCAAAAGATGTTGTAGATATTTTCAAGGATTATGCTACTGAAATTCGAGCAGAAATTGACTTAAAAGATATGAGTTTTATCAAAGAAATTGTTTCATTATTTGCGTGTAGAAGATCAATAAAAGCTGGAGACCGCATCAATTTACATCAAG
>BPTO01000024.1 GCA_023705985.1 Candidatus Heimdallarchaeota archaeon
GGATTACTGCTAATTAACCATATGGCTGGTTATAGAATCTTGTCATTTTTTCAATCCATATTCAGTCTTTTTGCTGTTGTCTCTGTATTAGATGAGGCAGTAGACTTTGGGATGAATGATGCATTTTTTGGAACTTCGACTTCTGCATGGTGGTCTATGTTTGCCTTTTGGGCTTACTTATTTGCAGTAGTAGCAATCTTGCAATTGGTTAAATGCTTCATCGTCACAGAAGGAAAGAACTAGAACGGGTTGATAATGCAAACAAATAATAAGAGGCAAAAAATCTGAGAAAAGAAGCCTTGATTAGCTTTAAGTCACACAATTTGCTGTAAGTAATGAACTACTTGCGCAAAATTCGCTACATAAATCACACCTTTTCTTTTAATTTTTTATAATTTCTTTGATTCTTCTAAAAAGTTAACATTGCTTTGCTCCCGGAAATAGCAATGTTTAAATTTACTGTTCATCAGATAAAGTAAGCAACTGAACCGGTAGTTAGGACTAGCTGGGGAGCTAGGGCTACCCTGCACTGGAAATGCTCTATATGCCAGAGTGAATGCTACTGCTGAGGTTTCATTGAGGTTGATACGCCTTACTTAGATGGCGTCGAAGCGTCGACCTATGGGATTGTATATTCTAGAGGCAACTTCGGAGGAAGCTGTTAGAAAGGATAAGATCAAACTGCGCGAGGTACGGAAGTAAGCAGCGCTAAGGTCAATATATAATGCTTGTAGCAATCGGTGTGGAGCTTAAGAGTAAGAAACGGCTTCTGATGTGGAATCGAACTGTAGGTCCCTATAATCGGTTTCAGTTTCAATAATTTTTTTTCTCTATGAACATTTATGATTTTGTTTTAGCTGTTTTAATTTGTTAAAATGGATATAAAACCAAGTTAAATACAAAGTAATAACACATGATGGGATGTCAACAATATTTTTATACACTTGTCAGAAGGTCATTATATGGCAGGATATAAAATAATATCAGCAATTCAGACAGTAATAGGCCTATTTCTTGCAGTTGGATATCTAGACATGGCAGTAAATTTCGGGATGCTTGATGCATTCTTTGATACCATCATTGGTTGGTGGAGTCCTTATGCCTTGTTTGCATATTTGTTGGCAGCTATCTTCCTACTACAACTAGTCAAAGTATTTACTGTCAAGACCGAATAGATCATTCTATTTCAATAAACTACTATATGTAGTTTATCTTTTTTTTATTCTTTAGATTCAAGTGCTGAATTAGTATATCTTTTCCAATTTTGTTTGCAATACTTTATATTGAACTTCTATACTTAATTTCTTAGAATGCCTGTTCGTGGTGGAAGATCTCGTTCAATAGGTTCGCGTGGTTCACGATCATTTGGTTCTAGATCCAGAAGATCTGGGTCATTTAGAAGAGTAGGAGGAAGTGGTATTAGAAGAACTAGTTTTTCGGGTAGTAGAGGACACAGACCATCTTCTCGTTCTCGAACTTATATCGGTAGTAGAGGACTTTATGGATGGTATGGTCCTAGAAGATATAGAAGGTCACATTGTGGATTTTTATCTTTTCTTCTGTTTCCAATTATTATTGCTGTTATCATCATGATTCTCTTAGATGTAGATTTCTTCTGGTTCACATTCACTATATTCCCCATTGGTTTTATTGTAATATTCATTCTTATTGTCTTCGGCATAATTAGATCGTTTAGTCGAAGAAGTAGCCAATCTTCACGATATTCTTCACAGCCTTATACGCCTTCTAGCTCGCCATACACACCCTCAAGCCAACCTTACATACAACAAAAATCAAAATCCTCAAGTTCTAGTTTTTGTGAATACTGTGGAGCGAAATTAAAATCAAATGACAAGTTTTGCATGAACTGTGGACAAAAATCAAGTTAAATCACTCCTTTTCCTTCTTTTCATTGCTCAATGCTTTCTATTTTTTCTTTTAACCAACAGCCTTTACATAGATTATTTGTTGTTGCTTCACCACATTTTTGACAATTTTGAAGTGTTTTTGTCGCTTTTACTGTTTGTAAAACTGGTCTTATTTTGTCTTGCCCTCTAACTATGCTAAAACACAACATAGGCTGTTTTTCTTGCGTTTTAAAAATAAAATCCCTAACTATCCCTCGGAATGCTTCAACGGCATAAGGGCATTGAATTTCTTGATATTCTAAATCGTTTATATAACAATACATTACGATTTCTGCTTGGGGAGTGAGCCTAAATGGTTTAGCTCTGGGTATTAAAGTTTCATGTATTTTACGTGGATGGGGATCCAATCTACCTAACTGCAACGTATCACCTCTGATAACATTTAAGAGAATTGTTTCAGCTTCATCTTCTAAATTATGCCCTGTAGCAATAACATTAGCACCTACTTCCCTAGCAGCTAAGTTAAGCAGTTTTCTTCTTAATATTCCACAGTAGCTACAAGCACCATATTCTCTTTCATTGCCTCTTTCCCCTAAAATTCTAATAATTTCGTCTAAATCATAACCAAAATCTTTTTTGAAGGAAAAAATATGATGCTCCAAATCTAATCTTTCAACATGCTTTTTTGCGAATTTCATTCCTTCTTCTCTATATCCTTCTATTCCCTCATCAATTGTTATAGCTACTATTTCACTTTCAGGGAATTTATGTTCAACTTTAGTAAGAACATCAAGTAAAGCAATACTATCTTTTCCACCTGAAACTCCTACTGCGATTCTACCTTTTCTCACAAACATCTTATATTTTGTAATTGTTTTTTGGACTCTTCTAATGATTTTCTCGTTAAAATGAGCTATACATAATGCTGATTTATCATAAGGTCTAACATAAATAGCATCTTGTTTACAAAATGAACATTTCATTCTTACTACCATCTAATCATTGTAAATGCAATATTTAGTATTATAATTAAAGCAGAGAAGATTCTTACACCATATAATATTTTTCTTTTCTTACTCTCGTTCTTTGATTTCAGATTCATGTATTCTCTAAATATTTTATCCCCATCAGTAATCCCCAATGGTAGCATATTAACAAAAACCGCCATTACACAAAGATTCAATGTGTATAGTGTTTCAATATTCAAGTAATAGGGTATCATAGGCGATAACCATTTGACTCTTGGAGAATAGTAATCGAAAATATTTATTCCTAGATATACTTTATCTGAAACATTTTGTCCTGAAATAGGGTCGGTTATTGTAGGTGTTACAACTATAGTCTCGTTTTGAAGAAGTTGAACATATAAAGAGCTGTTATTATCAAATTGTAAAATAACTAAATTATAATCTTTTACGCTATTGATAGGGATATAAACTATTTTCTGTAAACTCTCATTATATTTACCCATGCCTATTATGACATCTTTTTTCTGAATACCAACCTTATCAGCTGGGTAACCTTCATAGACATTTGTAACTAAAACCCCATCTGCTTGTTTGAAACCTATTAGGGATATAGCGGGTGTTAAAAAATATAATCCTAGAAATATTACTGCAAAAACAGCATTAATCGAGGCTCCATTCATGTAAACCTTGATTCTTTTCTTTGGAAGCGCTTTCTCCAAACTGTCTTTTGCAAGTTCTACAAATCCCCCAAAAAGGATAAGCAAGATAAAAACACCTGAAGATTTAATTTTTATACCTTCTTTTCGAGCCATAATAGCATGAGCCATTTCATGAGGAATTAAAGTGAAAATTATTGGGATTATGAAGAGAAGTGCAGTTTTAAGATCAATAGTAACTCCAGGAATTATAAGTCTAAGTCCTATACCAAATGGTGATTTAAACATCAAAAGAAATGGATTAACGATGAAGTAAATAATTAACACTCCAGTAATTACCAGAGCTAGGATTTTACCAATTCTGTAAACTACTTCATGTAGTTTTTTTCCCCTATCTGCCATTTTGATTAATATTTTGTTGAAAAATTCAGTTTTGTAAATGAATCCAAGAGGGAAGAATAAAAAGCCATACTTCTCCAAATTGAGCCATGTACCAAGGACAGAAAGGAGCATGAATACACAAAAAATAATTAATAGAATAAGAAACTCCGTGTTTATAGTAATCACCTATGTAATCCCTATTCGTTTCAACCATATAAAAAATGTCTTTTTTGACCTCTTTTGGCTTTACAAAAATAAAATCTATTATTCTAATTATTTAAAACTATAAAAGAGGAAAACAGAAATTATTAGTCATTCTAAAGATTTCAAGTTTAATAAACAAGATTCAAATAAAAACTGCAATAAACACTAGAGATATTTTTATGAAGAACGAGAATAATCACTAAATAATGATACATTTAGTTTCTTTTATGGATATTGGAACAGGCCTAGGTCGTACTATTTATCACGACAATTCTCTGCAAATTAGTCAAGAATTAATTTGGCCTATGATTTGTGCGTTAAATACTTTTGTAAAAGAATGTACATCAAGTGAAAAAGGACTAGTGAATGCATCACTCGAAGAAATAAAGATTTATCTCTATTCTCCTCTTGGAGAAACTAATCCACTGCGTTTTGTTTTTTTTACTGATATACATGAAAACAATGAATATTTAGAGATGAGAGGTCAAAAAATATTCGAAATTCTTTCTTCCTATATTTCATATGAGAAATTTGACCCACCTAGTGAGGTTATGGAGAGAGTACAGAAAATAGCTAAATATACTCAAATTTTTCCTGCAGAAAAGCTTGAAAAAGTCTTCCTAGACCGACTAAAACAAAAACTCGGAAACTTAGAAGAAGAAGCTAAAATGTTTGTAGTTGACTTGTTTATAGGAGATATAGACCAAGGTAAAGTATATGCTATATCTTCAAAAGATGAACTAAGAGAGAAAAATAGTGTTGCTCTATTCTCAGAATTACTAACAGCGTTCTCAATTGATAGTGAAATTTTTGTTAAATCTACTCTCTCAGAAAATGAAAACAAAAGACTTGAAAAAAGTAAGATCAATACTTTTGAACTACAAGAGGGTTGGTATCTTAAGCAATTAGCTAAACGAGAAAGTGATTTTTGGTTAGTAGGTTATTTCTATTATAAAGCAATTTATGAGGAAGAAATCATTGCTTTACTAAACTGGATTCATCTAGAAATTTCTGAAAAGATTATCAATTTGATGGAGGAGAGACCTTTTTAAAATAAAAAAGATTAAACTAGTTTTGTTAGTGCTTTCTCTCTTTCGAAGATGTTCAATCTGATTCTTTTTATTATTGAATCCGAATTTCAGCTTGAAATGGGAAAAATAACTAAATGGTACGGAGACAAGGTAGTAGGTAAACCCTCAAAAGGGTGTGAATTTTGCGCGCTTGGTGCCAAATTAGTTCTTTTTATTACAGGAGAATGCTCTACAAACTGTTTTTACTGTCCCATTTCAAAGGAAAGGAGACTAGATGTCCAATTTGCTGATGAGCAGTTAATTTCCAATGTTGAGGAAGCGATTCACGAAGCTAAACAAATATCTGCTCTAGGTGTAGGCATAACTGGAGGAGAGCCTACTTTAAAACTAGATAGGATTATTCGGTACATACTTTCTTTTAAGAGAGAATTTGGGGAGGATTTTCACTGTCATCTTTATACTTCTAACGCATTAAGTAAGGATGCTTTGCAAAAGCTACATCAAGCTGGTCTTGATGAAATACGTTTTCATCCACCTCTTCTTATTTTGGGAAAGAATATGAAAGAATCCATACAAAACGCTAAGGATCTAGACTGGGATGTGGGAATAGAAATCCCGGTAATTCCAAATAATGAAGAAACCTTGGAAGAGATTATAACGTTTGCTTCAAAAGTTCGTCTTGATTTTATCAACTTAAATGAGTTTGAATTCACTGAGACAAATTTTCATTTTTTAAGGGAAAGAGGTTTTTCAGTTAAGGATAGATCTAGTGCAGCAGTCAAAGGAAGCGAAACATTTGCTCTTGAAACACTTAAAAAATTTAGAAAATCTGCTGTGCCACTTCATTATTGCTCTTCAAGCTATAAAGACAAAGTGCAACTTAGGAACAGATTTATTCGTAGAGCTAAGAATTATGCAAAACCATTTGATGAAATAACAGAAGAAGGTTTGATAGTTCGGGCAAGAATCAACGTGAAAAATAGTCAATCTATTCCCTCTATTGTGCAAGCTTTAAAAGAAGACCACAATATAGATGACCAACTTATAGAAGTAAAAAAAGAAGATAAAACAATATCTACCCATTGGAAATATGCAGAAAAATTAGGGAAAAGCCTTTCTCGAAAGTTTACAAAAGACATTGTAAGCATCGAAATTATTCATCAATATCCATATGATGGCGGTTTCATAACATATCTAAACCCAATTATTCACAACAAAAATCAAGATTCTGAGATAGGATAACGTAATAGGGCTGCAATACCTCCTAATTTGGAAAGCTGTTCTCCTGTATCGTGCATTGTACTCATTATTACTGTTTTACCTCTAAGTCGAGAATTTTGTTCAACAAATGAATCGATACTTTCTCTTTTTGCAATATCATCTATTTTCAACATATCGTCACTAATCATTAGGGTTTCAACGGCTCCCATTTCTAAAGCTTGTTTTACGTTTTTTACTCCATAAGCAACGTTACCAGTACTCTGTCCTATCCTCTTGAAGAATTCATCTAAAAGTCGTGTTTCACTAGCTATATGTTGTTCTTCAGCGATTTTTTCTGGTAGTTTTTTTGAAAGTACCTCATGAAGACCAACTCTTCCTCCTGTATGAACATGAACAGTTTGTATCTTCTTTGCAATTACTTGGTTGCGTTTTTTCACAAAATCCATGAAATTTTCAGAGGTGAAACCAGGACCAGCGAGAATGAGTACATCTATTTTGTATTGTGAGATAGCATCTTGTATCATTTGCAACACATCTTGGAAAAAAGTTCCCATTGTAGAAGTATGTTGCTTTACATCACTGAATTTTCTAGTGATAGCTGAACGTGATTCATTTATTATTTTCATTTGGTATTGAGATATTAGAGCAATACAAACCGATCCTTCTTCTAAAGTGACAATTAATATTGGGCTTGATGCAGAGCTTTTTTCTGCTTCTTCTATTATTTTCTTTTCAATCGTTGCCCATTCTTCCTTTGTTATTCTAGCTTTTTCCTTGGTTGATAATGCTATAGTGTGGTAGGAACCTAGAGAGACTAAATCTTCTCTTCCTGCAACTATGACTCCCTTAACCATAAGATTATCGCCAAAACCTCCAAAAGAAACTTCTTCAATTCTAATTTCCAAAACCATCTTCAATCTTTCACCAGAATCAGATCTTCCATCTTCCGTATTTTTTCTCACTCTTCGGCTTGTTGAAGCCCTAAATAGATCACCAGGTTTTAGAATACGATAAATTGAATAAAGGTCATCAATCGTTTCCGGGATGAATTCAATAATCCCGTGCTTGTAATCTTTTTTCAGAAGTTTCATTGTTTACTCACTTCTTTCTGTATTATTGATTGATTAAAGAAGAAAACTCCATTGCTTTTTCTTTAACCATATCTATATCTACCCTATAACTTTCTCCCTTACTTAAAATTAAACCGTCTGGAACCTTTAAAAACATAAAACCCATACGCTTCCCAATGAATTTTACTGCAAGATAGGGTTCTGCACCAAAACAGGATGCAAACTCTTGTAAACCAGATAGTTGTTTTTTAGTTACATAGAATTGAGTTTGGCGAGATGTTTTAACTTCAATAGCAAAAGTAAGATTTTTTTTCGATGATCCTACAAGAAGATCAGGTCGGGGAATTTTAGTTGTTCCTGAGGAAGAGGGAGCTCTCATTACACCAAAACCATTTTCCCAGAATATATCTCCAAGTTTTCTTTCATAGTCAGTTGCTCTTTTTTTACTCAAAATGTGCATCTCTGAATGTTCTCTGTAGTATTCAATATCTATAGTAATAAAATCCTACCGATTTGGGATGTTATTTCTGAGTAATATGTTGTTAATCTACTCTTGGGTTTTGTTGACAAATGTTTTATCCCTATTCAAACTAGACCAATTAATAAGAGAAAGGTAAGGTTTATTTTTTACTAGATTAATAGATGAAAGTAAAAGCTAAATCCTAAAATCATTATTGGACTTTGGGGCATGAAAATATCAGAACGAAGGGTCACATGTGATTACGATTAGACATATGTTTGAAAATGATATGGATGATGTTTTTGATGTTGAAAGAAGGAGCTTCAAAATTCCTTTCGGAAGAACCTTAATTACAAATCTATATCTTGGAGCACCTGAACTATGTTTTGTTGTTCTTGATAACGATGAAATCGTTGGATTTCTTCTAGGGGGATATACCTCATTACCTAGACAATCCCATATATTATCCATAGCAATAAAAGAAGATGTAAGAGGAAAGGGATACGGGAGAAAATTGCTTAGACATTTCATCGATAATTGTACCAAGTTTGCATACACAAGCGTAAAATTAGAAGTTAAAGTTGATAATACTAGAGCTATTCAGCTTTATGAAGAAGAAGGATTCCATATCGATTCTAAGATACGAAAATATTACGAAGATAATACAGACGCATATGTGATGATTAAGCACATATAAGTGGTTCTAGAAAAAAAATGACAATTCAAACTAAGAAATAATAATGACAATATCAAATAACAATTAGTATGCTTTCATCTGATAAGCTTTGACTTTTTCAAGAAATTATATGTTGAAGATAAAGGCGTAAAAAGAATTAATTTGTTATTTATCTTTCCTTTTTAAAAGTACCTGGGGTTAAGCTAACTTTGCTATCATCGTCATCACTAATACCCATTATCTCTTTATGAATGCTTTTAGCGGCAATCTTTCCTGCTCCCATAGCTGCAATGACAGTAGCAGCTCCTGTACTAATGTCACCACCAGCATAAACTTGCTTCATACTTGTTTTACCAGTAGCTGTTTCAGTGACTATAGTCCCCCATTTAGTTGTTTCAAGCTCTGGAGTGGTCATTGGAATTAAGGGATTAGGATCATTTCCAACAGCAATAATAACAACATCACATTCAATTAAATGCTCAGAACCTGGGATTGGTATAGGTTTAGCACGACCACTTTCATCTGGCTCTCCAAGCTCATATTCCAAGCACTCTACTGCCCTAACTTTACCCAACTCGTCTCCAATGATTCGAACAGGATTTGTAAGAAACCTGAATTCAACTTCTTCCTCCTCAGCATGATGAACCTCTTCAGCACGAGCAGGACATTCTTTGCGGCTACGACGATAGATAATAATAGAGTTTTCAGCACCTAAACGTTTAGCAGTGCGAGCAGAATCCATCGCTACATTACCAGCTCCAATGGTAACAACATTTTTACCTATTTTAACTGGAGTTTTATAGTCGGGGAAGAGATAAGCTTTCATTAAATTTACCCGCGTTAAGTATTCATTAGCACTATAGACATTGACTAAATTAATGCCTGAAAGTTTTAATAAACGAGGTGCTCCTGCGCCAGAACCAATGAAAACAGCATCATATTCCTTTAAAAGCTCTCCAACTGTTTTATTACGTCCAACAATGAAATTGGTGTTTACCTCGACACCCAATTTTTTAACATAATCAATTTCATACTTGACAGTATCCTTTGGTAAACGAAATTCGGGAATACCATAAATCAAAACACCACCAGGTTTGTGAAGAGCTTCAAAAATGCTAATGTCATGACCCTTAAGAGCAAGATCACTCGCACAAGTCAAACCTGCAGGACCAGCACCAACAATAGCAACTTTTTTACCAGTCTTGGGAGGAATTTCAGCAACTTCTTCGTCATGATCACGTGCATAATCCGCAACGAAACGCTCAAGATTGCCAATTGCAACAGGTTCATAACGTCTGCCAAGAGTACATCGAGCTTCACATTGAGTTTCTTGGGGACAAACACGACCAGTAATAGCTGGAAGACCATTCTTAGTTTTAATAAGTGAAGCAGCTTCCATAAATTTGCGCTCAGTAATTAATATAATGAAATCTCTGATAGGAACTTCAACTGGGCAACCCTTCACACATGGTTGATTTTTACACTGTAAGCATCTTTGTGCCTCAAACATTGCTTCAGCCTCGTTGTAGCCATATGGAACTTCATTAAAATTCTTTGCCCTGTCTTCTGGGTGCTGTGTTGGCATAGGTAGTTTTGTTCTTATTATCATTGATCTTGGTTTTCTTTTTGGTCTTTCTGTTGCGTTCGCCATTTATGCACCATCCTTCTTTTCGTTACAGCATTCATTTTTCTTCTGATATTCTTCCATCGCTTCACGTTCTTCATCTTTGTATGCTGTTAAACGATGCATTAAATTTTCCCAATCAACTAGATGTCCATCA
This sequence comes from Candidatus Heimdallarchaeota archaeon, assembly GCA_023705985.1. Taxonomy (GTDB): domain Archaea; phylum Asgardarchaeota; class Heimdallarchaeia; order Heimdallarchaeales; family Heimdallarchaeaceae; genus 18H4-34. Next base: position 10,317 of record BPTO01000024.1, read on the forward strand.
AAATCTGGACCGTCTACACATGCTAGTTTTATTTCCCCTCCAATTGACACTCTGCAAGCTCCACACATTCCTGTTCCATCTAACATTATGCTGTTCAAGCTTACTACTGTTTTTAAATCATATTTTTCTGTTATCTTTGCAACAAACATCATCATTATTGGAGGACCTACTGTGAAGCATGTTTTATATTCTGCTCCACCTTTAATCAACTCCTCGAGTTGTTCTGTCACAAAACCTTCTCTTCCTTTTGATCCATCATCTGTGCAAATATACAGATTATCCGCTATCTTATCCAATTCTTTTTCTAAAATTAATAATTCTGAATTTCTTGCTCCAATAATGACATCTACATGATTTCCAGCTTGTTTATATGCACGAGCAACTGGTGTTGCTATAGCTATTCCCAATCCTCCACCAATTACTACAGTTTTACCCGCACCTTCTGCATGCGTGGGGAGACCTAAAGGTCCAACAAAGTCCATTAATTTATCACCTTTGTTGTAGTCAGCTAATTCATAAGTTGAAGCACCAACTTTCTGAAAAATAATTTGTATCCACCCCTCCTTTGAATCCCAATCTGCAATTGTTAGAGGGATTCTTTCTGCTTTTTCGTTTGCTCGTACTATAATAAATTGACCTGCTTTACAAGAACTAGCAATTTGAGGTGCTTTAACTTTAAGCATGGTATTTTCAGCGTTTAAATCCTTCTTATCGACAATCTCATACATACGTGCCATCCTCCAAGCTGAAGACATTTAAAGTTTTATTATAGAGAATATTAAACTATCTGTAACTACACTAGCCTTAGAAACGTGTTCTAAAATTATAGATGGATCAAAAATTGTCAATTTTTTCTTTTATTCTTTCAAAAATAACTTCAATTTCGTCTAAGTTTCCTTGTTTTTTATTCAATATCTCATTTTTAATCTCTTGTTGATAATCTTTTAAATCTTCAATTTTCAGCATTAATTTCTTGATTTTAACTTGATTATCTTCTAGCTCAATTTGGAGTTCTTCTGTGCTTTCTTTTGACTTATCTTTTGTTTCCTTCAAAATTAGAGTTTTTGTAACCTCTGAATCTATTTTTTGGATTTCATTTAATGTGCTGTGGATTCTTTGATTAATAATGATAAATATGGATTCTGCTCGTTCAATCAAAGGGTTTTTCTTTTTCTTTTTTATTCTTAAAATTAGAAAAATAATTGTTAGCAGACCTAGTGCACCACATATACAAAATAGTACAATAATAGCTGGAAGCATTGTTATTCATTTTAAGATTCTCATCTTAAATTATTTAAACATAGTCAAATATTTTTGATTACTTTGATCATATAATTTCATGAAAGTGTAGATTTTATGAACTAGTTAGTGATGTATCATATGGTAAGTTTTTTAACATTGACCAATCTATGTTGTCTTGAAGTCTGAAAGAAAGTAACAATATCAGACTATGATTGAAAATTAAGTAAAAATAATAAATATTCATGCCCTATAGAGATTAGCACAAATAAAGGGTTAATATTCAAGATGGACATTACAATTCACTATCATAATCATCATTTCAAAATTATCACAATTACATAAAATTAAGATATAATGTTAAAAATTAATTGTATTCGTAATATAATCGTAAATTAATTTGAAGTGTGTATTTGGGCAGGGGATTTAGAGTAGTGTGCGTCACCTATGTGTGCGACTAATCAAATACATGAATATTGTACATTACAAAAGGTGATTATATGGGCGCTAAAAATGACACTTCGACTACGAAGTATAATATTGTAGCAAGGTTTGAAATACAGGGAGTTGTGGAGACACCCGATATTGTGGGTGCAATTTATGGTCAAACTTCTGGACTTTTAAGTGAAGATTTAGATATTCGCGAACTCCAACAGTCGGGCAGAATAGGTCGTATAAGTGTAGATCTTACCAGTAGAGAAGGGAAAACTAGAGGTAGTATTATTATTCCTTCTAGTCTTCCACGAACAGAAACAGCAATTTTGGCTGCAACTATTGAAACCGTTGATCGTGTAGGTCCTTGTACTTGCACAATTAAACTAGGTGAAATTGTTGATGTGAGAATTGATAAGAGAAAGTCAATTGTGGATCGTGCAGCGGAGATAGTCCGCCAATGGGATCAAAATGTGAGTCCTTTTAGTTCTTCAATTAAACATGAGGTAGAAAAATCGTCTAAAGTTGGTTCAGTAATAAAAATTGGTGTTGATGGCTTTGCTGCAGGACCAGCTTTTGAAAAATCAAAGAAAACTATACTCGTGGAAGGAAGAGCAGATGTTGTTACTCTTTTGAAGATGGGAATTGATAATACAATTGCTGTAAATGGCACGAGCGTTTCACACAAACTCGTTGAATTAATTAAAAATAAAACAGTAACGGCTTTTCTTGATGGTGATAGAGGAGGAGATTTAATATTAAAAGAATTACTTCAAGTTGCGCACGTGGAATATGTTGCTAGAGCACCAAAGGGTAAAGAAGTAGAAGATTTGAATAAGGGTGAAGTAAATGAAGCTCTCAAGAAGTGTGCTTCTTTAGAAAAAGCTGTTTTCCTAACAGGAACTGATGAAGGCTTGACAGTTAAAAAATTCCTGCAAAAATCCGCGAAAACAGGTAGAAGGCAAGAAAAACCTTCGTATGTTAGACCAGAAACCAAACAAGAAGTTAAAAGTTATGAAAGACCATCTACATATAAACCTCGTCAACCTTCTTCTACATCAGAGAGAAGACCACGTGATACAAGAAGCTTTCAACCTAGGAGAGAATATAGATCTCCAGATTCTAGAACAAGCTATGGTCAAACACGAAGACCTGAGAGCATTTCTAGGCGCGCTACATCGTATAAAGATACTGAGACACGGCCTCCTAGAAGGATTATAAGGAAAATAGAATTACCTGAATATCTTAACAAAACCGTTGAAAGTGTGAAACAAAAACTTGAAGCTGTGGTTTTCGAAGAAGAAAACAAAGAATCACTCAGAATCCCCGCAGCAGAAATATTTGACAAACTAGATGGAATAAAAAAAGCTGAAATCATTGTTATCGATGGAATTATTACACAGAGATTGCTTGAGCGAGCTCACAACAAAGGTATAGCGATGGTAATAGGTGCAAGATTGGGTGAAATCTCCAAGAAACCTGAATCTGTTAAAATTGTTGAGTTTAGGGATCTGTAATTTATTCCCTTTTTCCTTTTCTTTTCCTCTTTACAATCTTATTTTAAAAATTGCTTTTTAATTATACATGTATATTGTGACACTATAATTAAAAACAAGAGCTGTTTATTGTTAATGTTGAAAACACAACATTAAAGATATTTGAAATTAATGTTATTTTGCCTTTTATCGAGGACTTTTCATAGTAGGCTTTGGCCAACAATGAAGAAAAGTGCAAAAAGAAAGGCTACAGGCTACCATACGGGCTCCTTATTGAGTGGAATGAAGCATTCCATACAATGATATTTGGTCAACCCTGGTAGACAACATATGCTCCTGAGGAGCTCAACTAGTAGATGTGGGGTTAACCCAAAAAATGAAGCAGTGTGTTAACCTCAGGGGCATTATATCGCTTTTTCTAAATTACCAAACAGAAAAAATATATAGCTTTAGATGCTATATCTGATTGAATTACGGGCATGTGGTCTAGTGGTTATGACAACTCCCTCACACGGAGTAGGTCGCAGGTTCGATTCCTGCTTTGCCCACCAGTTCTTTTAGCAAGAATGTGAAAAGCCTTCCACAACTTGAGGGGAAAGAATGCTTTAGGGTGATATCAAGTAACTAGGTAAAGAAGAATTATTCGGAAAAAGAATGGGTTGATTAACAGAATCAGATGGTGGTCAAATGTTTGAAAAAACAAGTACAAATCAAATTCCTACTTTTATTGATTTGTTTTCAGGAGCAGGAGGTTTTAGTTTAGGATTTGTTCAAGCAGGGTTCAGCGATTTGCTTGCAATTGAAAAAGACAAAAACACTGCAGCAACTTATGAACTAAATTTCCCCCAAACTGTGATGATGAAAAGAGATGTTCGAACTGTTCATTCACTTGATATAATGTCAAAAATTGCTGATAAACCTGATATAATACTTGCTTCTCCCCCATGTGAACCATTCACTTCAGCAAATCCAAAACGGAAAAAGAATCCTTGGGCAAGATTTCATGAAGATCCTCAAGGCGATCTCATTTTTCATGCAATTAGGATAATTGGTGATATACATCCACAATTCTTTGTGATAGAAAATGTTGTTCCAATAGCTGAAACTCAAGGTAAACAAATAATAAAAGATGCACTAATAGCTGCAGGCTACAATAGAATACATTTCAACTTCATAAGAGCTGAAGAACATGGGTGTCCTTCCTCAAGGAATAGATTATTCATCTCTAATATACATATTATACTTCCAAAAAAGAAAAAAATACGTGCTGAAGATGTCCTTAATGATCTCCCTAATCCTTCATACCCAAATGATTTCTATAATCACTTTTACGTCCACTTTCCTAAAAAAATCGCAAAAAAAGTGCATAAAATAGCAAAAGGTCGGGCTGGTATATTTTTTTCAGGAGCAACAAGGGAAAAAAGAAATTGGATTAGAATAGCACCCAAAGAAACTGCAAATACCATAATGGGTAAATCTAGGTTTATTCATCCAGAAGAAGATAGATCTCTAACGATAAGAGAACATGCAAGATTGATGGGATTCTCTGATAATTTCAAGTTTACTGGGTCAGCTGATTCTATGTTCAATCAAGTGGGAGAAGCAGTACCTCCAATAATAGCAAAACAGATAGCGGAATTTATAAAAAATAAGATACAGCTGTGAAAAACTGAATCTAATGTGAAAGAAGTTTGTCGAAATTACTGAAGTAATCTCTTACAGGATTGGTTTCCAAGGATTTGAGAATCTTTTTGACAATATTTCTATTTGAAAACATATTTGCGGTAGAGAAAATATCTCCTTTGTCGTTAGTGAAAACGATATTCTTGGGAGAGAACCAGAATAACTTACGTTCTCCTGTTCTTCCTATGATTTCCTTATGAGTGATAGATATGGTAGTATCACCATTTATGAAACAGATAGAAAATGTCCTACCACTAAGAAGGAGGAAATAGTCGTTATTGCTGTGGTAACAGAAATTTTTGGAAGATAGGTGGACTTCAAATGAGGAGATAATTTTCTTGTATTTAGGAAATTTTTCCTCTTCAATAGGTTTTAACTCTTTAACATGATCTCTCAAAAAATCTAAGTTAGCTGGAATAAATAGCGCTGAGGAATAGGTTTCCTCAAAGATTTTTCCAACAGCTCCTTCTTTAGAGTGAACCAAAAGATCACCTGTGATACCTAAGGGACCATCATATAGAAAGCCTATTTGTTCATCACGTGTGACCTCGAAAACCGGAAAAAGAAAAGCTTTTTTGGCACATGTAATTTTAACATGTTTGTTGTCAAAAGTATGCTCGAAACTATGAGTTATTTTCAAAGGACGGTTGACCACTTGCAGGTACATGATTTCACCTTTACTCAATATCAATGTCTATAGTTGTTTCGTCTTCGTCATCTCTTTCATCTTTCTTAGTAGGTTTTTGAGCTGCTTCAAGTTTCTTTTTACGCAAAGATAGTATTTCAGATAAATCTTTCTTAGTAGGTTTTTGAGCTGCTTCAAGTTTCTTTTTACGCAAAGATAGTATTTCAGATAAATCTTTCTTAGTAGGTTGTTGAACTGCTTCAAGTTTCTTTTTACGCAAAAATAGTAGTTCAGATAATTTCAAAGCTTCAATACCTAATTGAGTGATAAGATAGCGACCTCGAATAGCTTCACGAGTAATGAAATCAACTTCTTGAAGAATATCTGTATGGTGCTTGTAAGTACCACCTTTTAAGTTAGTTTTTTCAGAAAGTTCTTTCTGAAATTCTGGGCCAAGTTCAAGAGTCTTGAGAACTTTAAGACGATTTTCGTCGCCAAGAGCTGAAAAAAGGCCTGCTGTAGTTGTGATGAAATCTCCTATTGATTCAGAAGATATGCGTGTTCCTTTTTCATCTGTAATAATAATCTTGTCACCGTCAATATCTGTGATTTGGGTAATGATTTTTTTGCCTCCTTCAATTGTTGAAGCAAGAGAATTTTTGATATTAGATGCAACAGATGTGACAAGATTTTCAATCTTCATGGAAAACTCGTCTTCCTTTTTGCCTTTAGTGGCTCTAGTTACAAACATTTTTGGAGATTGACGATGAACATTTCGAAGCCGTTGTGCTCGACGGAGAAGATTTGAATATTCACGACGTGCTCGCTCAAACTCTCTTTTTCCATCATTGAGATAGTGCAGAGAATCCTGCAACTCTTTTCCACTCTCATGGAGTTCTTTCTCTAGATCGTGAAGATAGTCTTTAGTTTCCTCAATTTCCTCAATATCTCCATTAAGCTTAGCATTCATAAATCGTTCTTTTGCTTCTGCCATTCCTCGTTTGAGTTCATTCATCCTTTGACGAATTTCAACAACCTGATGTTGATGTTCCTCAATTTCCTCTTTAGCCTCCTCAATTTCCTCTTTAGCCTCCTCAATTTCCTCAACAATATCTTCGTACTCTTCATCTGTCATGACGCTAATTGTGCGAATACGATCTGCTTCTTTTGCAATAGTGGTATCAATTTTCCTTAGCTTCTTGTTAAGACCAGTCATAAAATCTCCGGAAAAATCTTTGGAAATTTTGTTAGCAAAATTTTGCGCCTTTTTTGCCATTTCATTGATTTGAATATTAAATTTCTCTCTGTCAAAATGAAATTTGGTGTCAAAGACTTCGCTGCCTTTTTTCTGTTCAGTTTTGATCAATTTAGAAAGATCTTTTTCTAAAACTTTTTCGTATTTTCTTTTTTCCTTATCTTTGAGTTTTTCTTGCTTCTTGGGAGCTTTAGGTGCTCTTTGTGGTCTAGGAAAATCTGTATGTGCTTCAAATACTTCTGAAGCTGGGGGTACAGAAGGAAGAGTAGGTGATTGATCAAGTTTTTTGTAAACATTCTTCATTAGCTTAGCTAGCTCTTCATTCTGTTTTTTGAGTTCTTCAACCTCTTTTTTAAGATTATCAACTTCTTCTTTTGCCATATAAATACCTCATAATTAATAATATTTCAACTCTCATCTGTATAACGGTCAGACGAAATGTCCTTCAAGTTATATTGAAGGTCTGAAAGAATTTCCTTTAAATCAGTAAGATTGGATTTAAGATTATTTTTAAAATCAACCTTGAGAGCGTGTGTCATTGAATTTAGGGAAAAAGTAAGATCTTCTAAAGATTCCTTTAATTCAGAATTTATGTCCTCAAGGAGATTGGAGACAAGATTAGGTATTTCATCAATTTTCATGTAATCACCTCACCAAGCAACAACTATGTATTCAGGTTGGCGCTTGCGCATGGCTTTTCTAGCTTTGCGAGTGTGGCTAAGATTCGCCTTAAGTTTGCTAATTTCTTGATCGATAATACGAAGAGTTTCATCTTGTTTCATGATTATCTACCTCTCTATTTTTTAATATCCCAATAACTGATGTTTAATATATTGAGTTAGAATCTCATTACGGGAGATTTTCTTATGTGTTTTATCTGATTTTCGAGTTTCATTCAATCTTTTTTCTGACATTCTTTTCACCTTATTATCTTCTTACAGTAATCTGTATTTACATTATACTGTATGTATATATAAGGATATCTAATCATCATACATAAAAGTGTATTATCGTCATAAACCCAACAATAAGACTACATAAGAGCGTAACTAGTGGCTATACATAAAGTTGTAGGAGTGATATTACTACTTAGTGTGAAGCAAAATAGATCTGACTATTCAAAAAAATTCAATGAACTAAAATGCAACACTATCATAAATTCTGTAGATCGTACTCATCTGTTTTTCACTAAAATCTCATATACCTCTATTGTTGATGTTATTATTATACTAAAAGATTCCTTGAATACTTTAACCATTTTTCTCTAATTTGAGTTATTTTGCATTTTTTGGAATTCATTTCATTCTATTTTTCTAAAAAATCATTTGATTTAACAAGAAGAAAACTTCTAGTTTTTAGTAATGTTATTATTAGTTCTGAAAAATTGTATAATTACGTGTTCTGAAATTTGTAACATCTGATAATGTTGTTTTTTAGTTTTGACTTTAATAGAAATTTTTTTATTACCACTCTTAAACGACACTTAAAAATACTGAGGAGAGCTTGAAATGCCTGTTACAAATCCAGAATATCGTTCTATCGCGCGTAAACACTTAATGCAGAAGAAAGTATGCCGTAAATGCTCTGCAACAAATCCTTTATCCGCAAAAAAATGTCGTAAATGTCGATCCACTGAGTTACGTATGAAACGTTCTAATAGGAAATGAAACGAGAATAATTCTCTTTGTTATCATACTATCTGTGAATTGTCATAAAATATAAATACACCTCCTCTTTTGAGTACTTGAAAGTAAATAGTAGTTTGGAACATCCCTTGCATAGATTTGCGTGATTTGCTAATGACGACTGAAACAGAAGAACTTACATTGGAAGAAAAAAGACAAAATCTTTTGGAATTAAAAACCAAAAGAAGGGATAAAATACAGCAATTTCATAATTTTCATAATAAGCGTAATGAATTACGTAAGATTCGAGATGTGAAAAATAAGGAATCCAAAGAACTTTTTATCTTGGCTAGAACTGAAAAAGAGAAAAGAGATAAAATTAATGAAGAAGTTCAATTTCGAAAGCAAATGCGAGATATCCTTCGTGAGGATGCTGATGTTATCGGTAAACGTCTTCTTGAACTAGGTTCGCAAATGAAAACAGTTGGAGCTCCTAGAAATAAACGTGTTGGGGAAAGGATGCAACGTCTCGAACGTCAGCTTGAGACTACTCCATTTTTGACAAAAGAAATGGAAAAACAAACGTTATTACAACTTGAAGAGCTTTCTGAAGAATTCGAGAAAATGGAGCAGTTCAAAGAATTGCGAAACGAATTCCGTGATATGAAACAAAAATTGCGCTATATGCAGACCGAAATCCGAACTTATCACACAAGTGTAACAACACTTGCTCATGAATCTCAGATTCATCAAGAAAAAATGTTAGAGTCCAACAAAGAAGCAAGAAAAATAAAAGAAGTAGCAGATGAAATTCATGCAGAAATTATAGTTTTAAACGCAACCGTTACTGCTCTTCGTAAAGAACTCGATGGTCTTACACAAGCAGTAAAGAAAATTGGGAGTGAATTCTCTAATGAATTTCAAGCTCAACGCAAAGCAAGGAAAGTAGAAGCAAAGAAAGCTATCCAACGAAAAATTGATGATAAAGTTGAAGAAATATTAGGGCGTTATAAAGAAGGAGCAAAATTAAATCTAGATGAATTCAAGATTTTAATGGAAAGAGGTTTAATATAGAATTTTAACGTTTTAGTACTAAATACTTTTATTTAAATTATTATCCTTTAATTAATCGACATTCGCAATTCTTAAAATCTCTCTATTTCTATTGACACATAGAAGTTTGTGGAGATTCATAGATTGAAACTACCAATATGTACCATTGACGCTCAAACTGGAACTCTATGTCGAAAATGTAAAAAACTCTATCAAGAAGGAAAAATCGATGATATTGATATTAAACTTTCTAAATTGCTTATCAGTATGTCTAAATCGAAGCAACAACTAAAGGATATAGTTTTCTATTCATCTCTTGAACTTGAAGATAATGTGATAATTGTTACACGTAGGAAAGATATTAGTATACTTTCCTCTCCAAATATTCTCTCCCAAATTCGAGATGTCACTCAAAAGGAAATAAGATTTCTTGAAAGAACAAATGATCCAAAGAAATTAGTTGAAAGCCTACTTGATCCTGTACCTGTTAAACAGGTTTCAATAATATACATACCACCTTTTTCGGATAAAGAATACAAAATCGAAATCCAAAAAAAATACAAAGATTCTCTACCAATTCCTGAAGGTATAGTAATTCAAACAGTGGCATCAGTTCTGGGCACTGAGGCGTACATTGAGTATGTTTGATGTTTTTTCTTTTCATTTATACATTTTTCAACAATTTTTGTTTTAGCTGTTTTTTCTTCCAACCGGTATTAATTTAAGGTAACTTATATATTCACAAAACGAAATGAAATTTGAGTATAAACAGGTTATAGCTGTTCGTTTAGATTTGAAGATGTCAAAAGGTAAAACAGCAGTTCAAGTGGCTCATGGCTCATTATCTGCGTATGTTAAAACAGAAAAATACTATCCTGAATGGGCCAATAGTTGGTTGAAAGAGGGTCAAAAAAAGATAACTGTAAAGATTCATTCAGAGAAAGATATAACAGAACTAGCTGCAAAGTCACAAAAATCAGATTTACCTTTTGCTATTATTAATGACGCTGGACTTACTCAACTACCACCTGGAACTACAACAGTTATTGGAATTGGTCCAGCTCCAGAGAAATATATTGATAAAATAACAGCGGATTTACCTCTTTTATAGGTGATATGAGTGAAAAAAAGAGAGATAAAATCCTCTCTCTTCTTGTCTCCTTATGTTTCTAAGGAGAAAGGGTTAGATGGAAATATTAAGAGCATTCCTGAAGATTTTACTGTGGGAGAAATATTAGAGAATAACCAAGTTCTTGATCCAGAAAAAAAGCATTTTGATCTTCCAGGAAAGACAGGATTGTTTTTACATTTTGTTTTATGGAAAAAAGATATAGAGGCTAATCGCGCTCTTGATTTGGTTTCAAGATATTGGTCAATTCCTAGAGAAAATCTTGGAATAGCTGGAACAAAAGACAAACGCGCTGTTACAGCTCAAAGAGTTTCAGCATGGGGGGTGAGAAAACTTTCAGAAAAAGGTACTCTTTCACCTATCAATTTACCAACCATAAAGACACATTCTCACTGTTTCAAACTTACTGAAGTTCGTCTAGGAAATTTATGGGGAAATGCATTTGGCATCACTATCAGGAATGTAAAATATGGTGAAGAAAATATAAATGAAATATTTTCTCTTATTTCAAGAGATGTAGAAAAATTCGGAGGTCTTCCTAACTGTTTTGGTATTCAAAGATTTGGAGACATTAGGCCAATTACTCATATTGTAGGAAAACATATTATTCTAGGAAATCTGAAGGAAGCGTTTCGTCACTATATCGGCATGGTCTTTAAGGGAGAACCTGAGGCAACAAAAAAGGCACGAAAATTCTATTGGGAAACCGAGAATAACAAAGGATCTCTAGAAATGTTTCCGCATTATCTGTTTCTAGAACGAAAGATGCTTCATGATTTGGAAAAGAGAAATAATAACTACGAAAACGTGTTTAATACTCTGCCATTACAATTACGTAAGCTGTTTATCCATGCTTACCAAGCGTTTCTTTTCAATAATTATGTTAACATAAGATATACTCATTATAGTTCAGATTTCACTAAACCTCTGAATGGTGAAGAAATGATAAAAGAAAAAGTTTACATCCCAATTGTTGGTTCAAAGACTACTTTAAAGGGAGAAACATCTGAGATATATTCAAAAATATTTGAGAAAGAAAATATTACTCTAACGCAGTTTAAAACTCAGTTAACTCAAAAAATTGGTGGAAAAGGTGCAAGGAGATCGTTATTGTTTACACCACAAGATTTGAAGCTAATAAAAATTGAAGAAGACGATTTTAACAAGAAAAGGAACAAGATAAATCTATCTTTTAAACTGCAAAAGGGCTCATATGCTACTAATTTACTTAGAGAGTTAATGAAATAGTTTGAATTATTAAGATGTTAATGACTATTTTTTTATTCTCATCAGTTATTGTCTTACGTGTCATCTCTCGATACGGAAATTGCAGTAGTTGGTGGAGGCCCCGCTGGATTATTTGCGGCTATTTCAGCAGCAAAAAATGGTTCAGTTACCCATTTATACGAATCAAAATCTTGTATTGGAAAATACGAGCATTGCTCAGGTTTGCTTAGTATAGATGGTTTGAATCGATTAGGTTTAAGCGATTTACCTCTAGAGATGGTGCAAAATTGTAGTATTATAGGTTCTAGGTTATTTTCTCCTTCTGGTATAAATATAACAGTTCAAAAGAGTAGTACAACAGCTTGGGTTGTTGATAGATCAAAGTTTAACCAACATTTATCGCGATTAGCGGAAGAAAAAGGTGTCGTAATCCATACCAATTCTAAGGTCACTTCTATCAAACGTGACAATAATAAAATAAAATTAAGTTTAGGGAAGAAGAGTCCGATTAAGAATGTAACTTCCCCACTATTAATACTTGCAGAAGGAAGATTTCCCCATTTAAATCAACAAATTGGTCTCCCTTACCCATCTTATGGTGAAGTAGTATTTACAACACAATATATTATGTCTGGTGTAAAAAATATAGACTTGAAATATGTAGAAGTATACCAGACTCCTGAATTTGCTCCAGGTTTTTTTGCATGGATAATTCCAATAGGCGAAGATGAAGCGAAAGTAGGTTTAGGCTCACGTTCTCGCCCTACAGGGAAATATCTGCGACATTTCATTACAAAACATCCAATTGCAAAACATAAGCTTTCTTCTGCTTCTATTGAAAAACAGATGAGTGGTGCGATTCCTATAGGTTCTTTCATCCGAAAGACTTATACGGATAATATTATGGTAGTTGGAGACGCAGCAGGTCAAATAAAACCTACAACAGGTGGAGGAGTAATATTGGGTGGTCTTGCAGCAATAAAAGCAGGAGAAATGGCTGCAGAAGCACTACAAACTGGAAATTATAGCGCACGTTTTCTTTCAAATTATGAAAAATATTGGAAGAAAGAAATGAGAAGTAATTTGACAATAATGAAATTGGTTCGTCAATATCTTAATTCATTAAATGAAAAAGAGATTGAACGACTCTTTGAATTATTGAGTACTCAAAAGAGAAAAGAAAAGATATCAAAAATTGGAGATGTAGATAATCAGAAAAAGATTGTCTTTAAATTGCTGTTAGATTTGCGTTTTTTACCATTTGTAGCAAAAACTGGTGTAAAATTTCTAATAAAAACAAAAAGAAAGAAAGTGATTTGAGAGTAGATAGCTAGTATCTAGTTCGTATTCCAGACAATTTGAGCTTGATTTTAACGGAGTTCTGCGTAATAATTTTATAATCGGAAGAACCCAAAGGAATGGATAATTCATGGTCAATGATGCAATCATCGTTTTTTCCTGGATCTCTCTCAAATAAGTGGAATGGTACTTCTATTAATCCTCCTTTTGGTGCTTTTTTAAATTCTGTGTATAGTGATAATCCTTCTTGTGGCTTGAACACTTCGTTTTTCTCTATGTTTATTGTTCCTTTTTGGGGAACTCTGTGGCTAGACCTAGGTCTTCGTCCTACTCTAAAATATAATTCGCTTTCATTCCCAAACAGGTCTCTATCTTCTAGTACTTTCAAAGATATCAATTCTATTCTTACCATATACCTGTCGCCGAATTCTTTAGTATCTCTTTGCCCAGCTGCATATGTATCTCTGTAAACTTTTTTTACGACTCTTCTACCCATTTAATTTTCACCTATAATGATTATTTCATAATTCTTTTTATTTTTATCTCTTATTCTACTCATTCTTTAGGAATTCAACCAAGCAGAATTTTCCTCTTCTTGTTGCTGGAATTCTTTCTCCTAGTTTGAAGTTTTTATCTGGTAATAATACTTGAAGCATTCCTTCCCAGATGTACATTACAAAATCGCATAAATCTCTTTTCTCTTCCACACATTTTTCTCCTGGTGCATATGTACAGTAATTTCTTGCCGGGAAGTCTACATAAACAACCCTTCTTGATATTGTAGATGTTATTTCATCTGGTAAAAATTCTATCAAGTTGTCATCTGATTTGCTTAGTAATGCTTTTGTTACATATTGTCCTATCATTCCCGCGATTTCATGCAAGTCTTGTCCTGAATCTCTAGTATTGATTAGTATGAATTCTATCAAAAATAGAATATTATTTTCAGCAGATTCTGTTTTTGCTTTCTTGATATTTGCATCCTCTATTTCACTGAAGAATGTAGATGTAATTTCTGATAAAACCTTATGGAATATTGGGAACAATGTTTGTGTTGGATATTCTTTCAGAATTGGAGAAAAAATTGCACTTAGTTCTACCTCTATAGTTGATTTGATTTCTACTTCTTCCTTTTCTTTACTATCAATTGAATCTGCTGTTTTTACTGAAGAAGTTTGGGTTGGTGTTATAGGTGTACTTACATTCCATTCTGCTTCGATTAGGTGTTCTTTTGCTGCAGGAATGTCTTTTGATGTTTTACTAATATCTACTTGTAATTGCTGAGATTCAAAGCGGCTTGGAATTTGTTCCACTTCAACATCTGTATTGAAGAGCAGATACCCAACAGCTTTCATTATACCAGAAACAATAACCAAATATATTGGATCTTTACTTTCTGAAACGAAGAAACGATTAGCCCCGAGTTTCACTTCAGCTTTCTCCTCGTTCTTGTTAATAGTGAGAGTTTTCCATCCCAGAAGTTCAATGAATAACTCAATTTGTTCTTCTATCCCTAATTCTTGATTTGGAGTGAAATATCTGTGAATGGTTTCAGCTATTGCATAGATGATTACTTCTTTTGTATCTTTTTTTGATAAGTCAAAAGAGGAAATTATTCTCTTTAAGGAGTTCATTAATATTTTTGTAATTTGTAGTGCTCGTAGTTTATCGCTACCTTTATGCGTCCATATTGGTGAATACCCACTCATATTCATCATCCATTATTGGTAGAATTTAACAATTGTTCTTAACTAGGGAAAGTCAAAGTCAATATATTAAAGCTTCGCTATTATCTTTCAAGGTCCACTTTTTATTTTTTTACCGAGATTGAAATAAAACAAAAGACAAAAAGCTTAAAACAAGACTATGTCCGTTCCATTACAGACAAGTAAACTGTGGTAATTATGAGTAAAGAAATAATTATGCCTCAATGCACAAGTTGTAATAGAAACATCTCCCCAAGTGAAACAGGTTCTACAAGATTCTCCTGCCCTAATTGTAATGAGGTGTTAATAATTAGATGTAATAAATGTAGACGTTTTGGGAACCAATATATCTGTCCTAAATGCGGTTTTACAGGTCCTTAGTGTTGAAATGTGATAAAAATGGGTACTGTATTATTAGTTTACGAGATTAGACCAGAAGCACCAGAAATCACCCCCCAAGAATTAGAGAAATCCATTCGTGATGGTCTTTCTGAAAAATATGAGATGAAAGAAAAAGTCGAAGAAAAACCACTATTTTTTGGTATAACTGGTATTGTTGCACAATTCATTATTCCAGAAGAAGACGGAGCACAAGATGAATTAGAGGATTATATAAGTGCTCTAGAATGTGTTTCAACAATACAAATGACTTTTGTTACTCGTCTATAATTGTTTCATTTCAAACTACTCTTTTTCTGTTTCGATTGCAACTGGCATAGTAATAATTAGATGAGTACCTTTGGTCCAATCAGTTTCATCTACATCTTTGAAACTGATTACATAATCATATTTTCTTGCGATTTCGTAAACAATCATTATTTCTAAATATTTTCTAACATATTCATCAAATACTCTGTTAAATGCTCTTTTACCTTCTTCTCTTATTGAGGGTGCTGTTCCTTCCTCATCAAAAATACTTATCTCGTAAAAAATATTTGAATCAATTTCCTTAGTTGTTCCTTTAATTTCTATCTCTATTTCTCGCTTCTTTGATTTTCTTATTAAAGTCGTAATTGCGTACAAGAACAAGCTACTGAGATAAGCTCCACCAAACACTTTAATTTCGTTAGAAACATCGGTATTAAACACAATTTCCTTTTCGCTATTCTCTTCCTGAATTTTGTTTATGACTGTTGTAATTGCCATTTTCAATGGAACAGACATTAATTGTTTCTCAGAGTATGATTCTAAAACATTACTCAATAATCGTATATCTTGAACAATAGCTGTACCACGTTTTACAAGATGCTCTGTTCGCTTAATTGTTTCTTGTTGTTCTGGTGAGATAGTGTCTCGTAATAATTCGTAATAACCCGAAATGCCGAAAAAAATGTTGTAAATATCGTGCGTGAGAACATTAAGATACATTCGTGTTCTACTATTGTATTCATTTGCTATTGTTTGAAACTTAGTTGCTTCTGAAATATCGACCAAGGACATTGCAACACAATACTCACCTGTTAAATTATTTATTGTAGGAGATAGTTGAACTAAGAATGTTCTATTATCCATCTTACCCGCTTCAAATATATCCAAATCTATTTGAAAAGAAATTTTTGAAATATTAGTGAGTACTTCATTTATTTTTTGTCTTAACAATATTTTTCTGTCGGTATCTAGTTTTAAAGCATATTCTATATTTTCTCCAATAGTCTCTCCATGACTGATATTGAATGTTTTTTCTGATTGCATGTTTAGATATATAACATCAAGTCTATTGTCTACAAGAATTAATGGAAAAGAAGAAAATTCTGCCGTTTGTGTTATTACTTGGATATCATCAAGTAATCTCTTGCGTTGTAAGGTTAGGAATAATTGATTGGCGGCTATTCTTAGGAAATTGACATTAGTATTTGATAAAACATCTTGTGTATCCGAAATGATAAGTAAGAAACCGAGCATTAAGTTTGTGGAACCAATAGGAAGAATAATCCTGTATTCAGGGTGATGATCTGCGGTTTCTTCTTCTATTAACTTCTCTACTGTATTATAATAAGGTAGTTTAGAGATTTCAAGAGATGGTTGAGATATGAATTCGATTGTTTCTTCTGATAAACCAACCTTGTTAACAATTTTAAATTGATTTATTTCTTTTATAAAAACTCCATATTGTTTTATTCCCGTTATTTTTTGGATTTTTGGGATAATTATGTTAAGTATAATTTGAATTTCAGTCGTCTCTAATGTTAGATTTGACATCTCAACAATTAATTCTGTTTGCTCTTGTTTCAATTGGTAATCATATTGGTCTACCCAAGAAGTAATGATCAACGATACTAAGTTAGAAGTTTCAGATATGAATTGAACTATTTGTTCAGTACCAAGTTTGCTTATTGCTTGTGAGAGAATTACACATAAACCTCCTATAACAGTTTGAACCTTAT